>NZ_JBITIE010000008.1:0-109004 GCF_044458665.1 Streptomyces sp. NPDC050422 | reverse complement strand
TATGATGGGGGGGGCGGTGGGGGGCCGGGGGGGGGCCGGGGGGCCCCCGGGGGGGGGGGGGGCCCCCCCCCCCCCCCCCCCCCCCCCCCCCCGCGGGGGGCCCCCCCCCCGCGGGGGGGGCCGGCCCCCGCGTCTCTGTGCGGTGACGCGTTCCTGCGGTGGTGCTCCGACGCGGTGAGCGTCAGGCGCCGAGGATCTCGCGAGCCAGCTTGGCGGTCTCGGTCGGCGTCTTGCCGACCTTGACGCCGGCGGCCTCGAGGGCCTCCTTCTTGGCCTGCGCGGTGCCGGAGGAGCCGGAGACGATGGCGCCGGCGTGGCCCATGGTCTTGCCCTCGGGGGCGGTGAAGCCCGCGACGTAACCGACGACCGGCTTGGTGACGTTCTTCGCGATGAAGTCCGCCGCACGCTCCTCGGCGTCGCCGCCGATCTCGCCGATCATGACGATCAGGTCGGTGTCGGGGTCGGCCTCGAACGCCTCGAGGGCGTCGATGTGCGTCGTACCGATGACCGGGTCGCCACCGATGCCGACGGCCGACGAGAAGCCGATGTCACGGAGCTCGTACATCATCTGGTAGGTCAGCGTGCCGGACTTCGACACGAGACCGATGCGGCCGGGCTTGGTGATGTCGCCCGGGATGATGCCGGCGTTGGACTGGCCGGGGGTGATGAGACCCGGGCAGTTCGGGCCGATGATCCGGGTCTTGTTGCCCTTCGCGCCGGCGTACGCCCAGAAGGCGGCCGAGTCGTGGACGGCGATGCCCTCGGTGATCACGACGGCGAGCGGGATCTCGGCGTCGATCGCCTCGATGACGGCGGCCTTCGAGAAGGCCGGCGGCACGAAGAGGACGGACACGTTCGCGCCGGTCTTCTCCATCGCCTCGGCGACGGAGCCGAAGACCGGTACCTCGGTGCCGTCGAACTCGACGGTCGTGCCGGCCTTGCGCGGGTTCACGCCGCCGACGATGTTGGTGCCGTCGGTGAGCATGAGCTTGGTGTGCTTCATGCCCGTCGAGCCGGTCATCCCCTGGACGATGACCTTGCTGTCCTTGGTGAGGAAGATAGCCATGGTGGTCTGAGTCCCTCTTCCTTACTTCGCAGCCGCGGCGAGCTCGGCGGCCTTGTCGGCCGCGCCGTCCATGGTGTCCACGCGCTGGACCAGCGGGTGGTTGGCGTCGGAAAGGATCTTGCGACCCAGCTCCGCGTTGTTGCCGTCAAGGCGCACGACGAGCGGCTTGGTGACCGCTTCGCCCTTGGACTTGAGCAGCTCGAGCGCCTGGACGATGCCGTTGGCGACCTCGTCACAGGCGGTGATGCCACCGAAGACGTTGACGAACACGGACTTGACGTCCGGGTCGCCGAGAATGATCTCCAGGCCGTTCGCCATGACCTCTGCGGAGGCGCCGCCACCGATGTCGAGGAAGTTGGCGGGCTTCACGTTGCCGTGGTTCTCACCGGCGTACGCGACGACGTCCAGGGTCGACATGACCAGACCGGCACCGTTACCGATGATGCCGACCTCGCCGTCGAGCTTGACGTAGTTGAGGTTCTTGGCCTTGGCGGCAGCCTCGAGCGGGTTGGCTGCGGCCTTGTCCTCGAGCGCCTCGTGACCCGGCTGACGGAAGTCGGCGTTCTCGTCGAGAGACACCTTTCCGTCCAGCGCCAGGATCCGGCCGTCCTTGGTCTTCACCAGCGGGTTGACCTCGACGAGGAGGGCGTCCTCCGCGACGAAGGTGTCCCACAGGGTCACCATGGCCTCGGCGACACCCTCGGCCACGTCGGCCGGGAACTTCGCCTGGGCCACGATCTCGCGGGCCTTGACGATGTCCACGCCGTCAACGGCGTTGACCGGGACCTTCGCGAGGGCCTCGGGAGTCTTCTCCGCGACCTCCTCGATGTCCATGCCGCCCTGCACCGAGGCCATGGCCAGGAAGGTGCGGTTGGTGCGGTCGAGGAGGTACGAGACGTAGTACTCCGCCTCGATCTCCGGGGACAGCTCGGCGATCATCACCTTGTGGACCGTGTGGCCCTTGATGTCCATGCCGAGGATGTCGGTCGCCCTGGCGACCGCCTCGTCGGGGTCGGCGGCCAGCTTCACGCCGCCGGCCTTGCCTCGGCCACCGACCTTCACCTGTGCCTTGACGACAGACTTGCCGCCCAGCCGCTCGGTCGCCTCGCGGGCTGCCTCAGGCGTCTCGATCACTTCACCGGCCAGCACCGGTACACCGTGCTTGGCGAAGAGGTCCCTCGCCTGGTACTCGAACAGGTCCACGCGCGTCCGTCCCTTATCAAATGGTCTCGCGGTTGGTTTTCTGCGTGGGCGTGCCGCGAGGGGCAACGTGACTGCTCTGTCACAAGGAAGGCGCACACGGTGACCGAATACGCGGCATGTCCGTCTCGCAGGTTATCCCCGAGCCCCGCAGGACCCTAAATCGCAGATCGCACCTGGGCGGTGATTACGGTCACAGATCGCGCTGGTGGCCGGGTCGGAGTGGACAAATCGACTCGGGGCGGCGGGGCCGCCGCCCCGCGGACCGGGCGGTCCCCCCGGTCCGGACCACGCCGGGTCCGGACCGTGCGGGAGACCGCCCGGCACTCTCAGATCCCCTGGAGCGGGTACGCCGGAGCGGTGACGGAGTGCGCCGGGTTCAGCGACGAGACGGTCGCCGAGGCCGACGACACGGTGTCGGAGACGTAGGCGGGCGTGACCGAGGTCAGCCCTTCGGTGCCGTACGCGGCGTGCGCCACGGCCGGGCGGGCGTCGTCACCGACGGTGGACACGAGACCGCCCGCGAAGGGACGGGCCTCGGAGCCGACGCCCTGGGCGAGCGGCATCACCTGGCCGGTGACCCCCTGCGCGAAGGGGGCCACGGCGTCGCCGGTCAGGCCCTGGGCCAGCGGCTGAGCCTCGGAGACGACGCCCTCGGCGAACGGCTGGACCGCGCCGGTCACGCCGTACGCCAGGGGCTGGACCTCGGTCGTCACCCCCTGCACGAAGGGCACGGCAGCCTGCGTCACCACTCCGTCGGCGAACGGTGTGACCTCACCGGTGACGCCCTGAGCGAGGGTGGAGACATCACCGAGGGCCTGCCCGACGACGGGCAGCACCGAGGAGACGGCGTCGGCGACGAGGGGCGGCAGCACGGCGTCGGATGTCTGCCCGACGACCGGGGCGGCCTGGGCGAGGGTGCCTTCGGCCGTGGTCCCGGCGGTGGTCCCGGCGGTGGTCCCGGCGGTGGTCCCGGCAGTGTCGAGTGCGTGGGGCGCCGCGGTCTGGCTGTAGTTCTGGCCGATGTGCTGCCCGACGTTCTGACCGATGTTCTGGCCAATGCCCTGGCCGATGTGCTGCCCGGTGTCGTGCCCGTAACCAGGGAGCTGTTCGATGGGGCCGAAGAGGTAGTCGACGGGCGCCTCGGGGACGGAGGTTGCGGGGATGGCGGGGATGGCGGGGGTGTCGGGGGTGTCGACCGTGCTGCTCGTGGCCTTCCCGACGGTTTCGGCGACCTGGTCACGGACCTGGGAGGCGTGACCGGCGACGGCGCCGCGGGCTTCGGCGCTTCGGGCTTCGGCGCTTCGGGCTTCCGTGGTGCGGGCTTCCGTGGTGCGGGCTTCCGCGCTGCGGGCTTCCGCGCTGCGGGCGGCGGACGTCACGTCGGCCGCCTTCGCCCGGGTGGTGTCCTGGAGACCTCCGGCCTTGCCGACGGCGTCCACACCGTCGACGCCTCCGATCACGTCGGCCACATCGGCGACGTCGGCCGCGTGGTCGGGGGTGGACAGCGGGAGGGAGACGGGCAGTTCGTCCGCGCTTGCGGCTGCGGTGCCGAGGGCCCACATACCGGTGGCCGTGGCAGCGACGGCTATGGAACGGCGGATGTTCTTGTGCATGTGTGTGTCAGATCCTTCGAATGTGTTCGGCGGTCCGGAGTACGTCCGGACGGCGGGCAGACCTGTTCCGCCCCCGCGCGGCAGGTCGGGGCGGGGGAAAGGCCTGCCCTAGCCGGGGAATTCGAGGATGTCGCCTGATCTGTCACGGACGGGTGCGACGGTCGCCGGAAGACCGGCGCCGCGAACGAGTCCGAAGGAGGTGCCGTCCGCCAGGGGGCCGGCCTGCTGGTCACCGCCACGGGGCGGGTGGGCCTCGGCGGGCGCGGAGTGGCTCTGCCCGCCGTCGGGCACGAAGGGCCCCCGGGGCGCCGGACGGTGGTCCGCCGCGACCTCCCGGTGAGGGGCTGCCGCTGCCTCGCTCGACGCGGGGAACGCGGCCGGTGCCGCAGTGATGTGGGGGACGGACGCGCTGACGGGACGCGGCGCGGCCGAGGGGCCCGGTGCAGCGCTGCCGGGTGCGTCGGATACCGGCACGGGACCGGTCTGCGGCGCCTCCGGCACGGCCGGCAACGACGGGACCGGCAGGGGCCATTCGCCCGGGACCGGGAGGTCCGCCGTGATGCCGTGGAAGCCGCTGACGGCCGTGCCGACGGTCCTCTCGACGACCTCGACGACCTCGCTGGCCCCGCCGGCCCCGACGGCCTCGCTGACGGGCCGGGTCGCCTGCCGGACGGTGTTCCGTACGGGCTCGGCGACCGGGTGCGGCGCCGTACGGGCTGCGTCGCCCCGGGGCGACGGCAAGGGCCTGGGCGCGGGCCGGGTGGCCGGAACGGCATCCTCGCCCCGCTTCTCCCTCTCCATCTCCCTCTCCGGTACGGGAGGTGTGGCGGCTTCCGGTATCACCGCATCCGTTGCCGCCTCTGCCACCGCCCGGACGGGCTGCTGATCCGGCTGCTGGTCCGCCTGCGCACGCGCGCCGAAGAGCAGGCCCAGTGCCAGCAGTCCACCGAGGAAGAGCACCACCTGCAGCGCGCGCCGGCCCGCCGCTCCGCGCCGGGGGCGCGGGGCGGTCGCGGGACCGGCAACTGCGGTGGTCACGTGGGAGCGAGCCTCTCAGGATGGCGTGGACCGCGGAATGCGATCCTCCGCGGACGTCGGGACGATGCTTGCACGAGGCGCCCGGGGTCGCGCAAGTCCCCTGTTACTGATGGGTCTCCTTGTCCGGTATGGGCAGGGGCCGCTTCTCGATCGCGGCCGCCATCACGTCAGGGAAGAGGTCCGGCGTGCAGGCGAAGGCGGGGGCGCCCAGTGCGGAGAGCGCCGCCGCGTGGTCACGGTCGTAGGCGGGGGCGCCCTCGTCCGACAGGGCGAGCAGGGTCACGAACTGCACTCCGGACGCCTTCATCGCGGCGACCCGCTTCAGCATCTCGTTGCGGATGCCGCCCTCGTAGAGGTCGCTGATGAGCACCACGACGGTGTCGGCGGGGCGGTTGATCCTGGACTGGCAGTAGGCGAGCGCCCGGTTGATGTCGGTGCCCCCGCCGAGCTGGGTGCCGAAAAGCACGTCGACGGGGTCGTCGAGCTGGTCGGTGAGGTCGACGACCGCCGTGTCGAAGACGACCAGCCTGGTCCGCAGCGAGCGCATGGAGGCGAGGACGGCGCCGAAGACCGACGCGTACACGACGGAGGCCGCCATCGAACCCGACTGGTCGATACAGAGGATGACGTCCTTCTTCACGGACTGCACGGCCCGCCCGTAGCCGATGAGCCGCTCGGGGACGATCGTGCCGGCCCCGTCCTCGCCGGGGAGGGTGAGGTAGTTCTTGAGGTTGGCCCGGATGGTGCGGTCCCAGTCGATGTCGTGGTGCCGGGGCCGCGTGACCTTCGCGGAACGGTCCAGAGCCCCCGTGAGCGTGGCCCGGGTGCGGGTGGAGAGTTGCCTCTCCAGCTTCTCGACGACCTTGCGTACGACGGCTCTTGCCGTCTCCTTCGTCGGCTCGGGCATGACCTTGTTGAGCGAGAGCAGCGTGCCGACGAGATGGACGTCGGCCTCGACGGCCTCCAGCATCTCCGGTTCCAGCAGGAGCGCGGAGAGGCCCAGCCGGTCGATGGCATCGCGCTGCATGACCTGGACGACGGACGTGGGGAAGTACGTACGGATGTCACCCAGCCAGCGGGCCACGGACGGGGCCGAGGCCCCGAGTCCGGCCGACCGTCCGCTGCCGCCCCGGCCGCCGGGCCGGCCCCCGTTCTCGTAGAGCGCGGTCAGCGCACCGTCCATCGCGGCGTCGCGGCCGGTGAGGGTGCAGCCGGTGCTCTCCGCGCTGTCCGCGCCGAGCACCATGCGCCACCGCCTCAGCCGTTCCCCGTCGCCCGGGGAGGTCTTTGGCGCTCCCGCTGCCCCTGCCGTCGCTGCCGCGTCCACCGCGTGCGTTCCGGTTCCCGTCGTCATCCCGTGGCCCCCAGCCGTTCCTCGTGGTGTCCGGGTGTCTGCGCCGCCGCCCCGGCGTCCAGGTCCTGTGCGGGCCCTGGGCCCAGCAGAAGGCGGAGCACGGGCACCACCGCGTCCGCACGCTCCCCGTCGAGGACGGGTCCGAATCCGGGCGCCGTGGACTCGCGGCCCGGACCCGCTCCCGCGCCCGCGACCGTGCCGATGCCCGGGCCGCGCCGGACGAGTTCCCCCAACGTGCGCCGCACGCCCGCCTCGTACGCCGAGAAGGTGCGGCGCAGCAGCGGCAGTACGTCGGTGAAGGTGTCCGCGGGGACGCCGGTGAGCCAGGAGTCGACCAGGGCGAGCAACCGCTCGTCGTGGACCAGGAGCATGCCGCCGCCGGCCGCGCCGCCGACGAAGCCCTCGATCCACGCGGCGGCGTCGGCGGGAGGCGTCCCGGGCGAGAGGGCGAGGCCCATCAGCCGGGCGGCCTCGTCCTGCGCGAGGTGTCCGTCGTCGAGCAGCAGCCGCGCGGCCCGCCCACGGATCACACCGGCGACCGTGTCCCGGACGGCGAGCCGGTGCAGCACGGTTCTCCATCGCTCGCGCAGCCCGTCCGCGGTCGCCGGTACGGCACCGGCGAGCAGCCCGATCGCCGTGTGGACGCCGTCCACCTGACGGCGCAGGGCGGCGGCCCCGTCCGCGTCGAGTCCGGTGCAGGCGGGCGGCAGCCCGACACAGATCCGCTCCGCGAGCCCGGCCGCGACCTCTCCGAGCGCGGCGGTGTCCGTGGCGCGGACGTCTCCGTAGCGCAGGGTGCGGGCCAGGGCCGGCAGGGCGTCGGCGAGGTGGCCGACATCGGCGTCGAGGGCCGCACGGTCGGCGAGGACCCGCATCACGACGGGAAGCGCCTCGGGCAGTCCCGCGAGCAGGCAGCGCTCGGCCAGGGCCGTCACCTCGGCGAGCGAGGTGGCCGCCAGGGCGTCCGACCCGACGCGTGCGGTGGAGGCGGAGAGCACGGTGGTGCCCCAGACGCCCGCCTCCGCGACCCGTACGTACAGCTCGGGCTCCCAGTGCAGCCGCCAGCTCTCCCGGAAGGTGCCGGTGCTCCCCCGGCCTGCGGCCGGTTCGCCCCAGCCGATGCCGAGGAGGCGCAGGCGGTGCAGCAGCCTGCTGCGCGCGGCGTCGGTGTCCTTGCGCAGGTCGAGGTCCAGCTCCCGCTCCGCCGCCTCCGGTTTGAGCCGGAGGGTGCGCTGCTGCCGGCTGAGGTCGCGCTGGAGCGGCACGGCGGGGGCGGTGTCCGGCACTTCGCCGAGTGTCACGCCGACGACCAGCCGGTCCCGGACGAGGGCGAGCGGCACGTCGGAGCCCTCGCACATCACGGCCCGGACGGCGTCCGTCGTCTCGCCCAGTCCGGCCAGCGGCCGGCCCCGCATGGCCGCGAGCGTGTCGGCGAGCCGGACCGCCTCGATGACATGGGCGGAGGACACGAACCGGTCCTCGTCGCGCAGGAGTCCGGCGACCTTGGTCATCCAGCGCTCGACCGGGCGGTCCGGGGAGGCGAAAAGGTGCTCGTACCAGCCGGGCGAGTCGATCCCCGCCCCGTATCCGCTGTGCCGGGCGAGCCGCTGATGGGTCCAGGGCACCCAGGTCAGCTCGGCCTTGACCTTGGGAAGGCCCTTGAGGAGTGCCCGGTCGGCGGTCTGCGTCGTCCTCGCTTCGAGTGCGGGGATATGCCAGGCACCGCAGACCACGGCGAAGGCGCCGCCGAACTCCTTGCGCGCGGCGCGTAGTTGGATGCGCATATACGCCTCCCGGACCGCGTCCCTGGGGTGTCCGCCGTCCCCGTACACCTCGCGCAGGGCGGTCATCGCCTCGCCGAGCGCGGCGAAGGCGGCCAGCGGGTCGGCGGCTGCGGCTCCTGGCTCACCCGGAGTGCGGTGTTCGACGACGTCCTCCCACCAGCGCTCCGGGTCGTCGTAGCCCGCCGTCTCGGCCAGCACCCGGATCGGGTCGACGGGAACGGGCCGGGGCGCGTCGTCCTGTTCCGGGCCGCCGTCCTGCTCTGCCTCCTCCGTCATCGCGAGGGAGTGCGCCGCGGGCAGGTCGATGAAGCGGACCGGGACGCCGTGCGCCAGGGCCCAGCGGATCGCGACCCATTCGGGCGAGAACGCCGCGAACGGCCAGAACGCGGCCCGCCCCGGGTCGTCCACCGCATGGGCGAGCAGCGCGACGGGCGGCCGCATCTGTTCGTCGGCGGCGAGCGGCAGCAGCGCGTCGCCCTCGGGCGGACCCTCGATGAGCACCGCCTGCGGGCGGACCGCGTCCAGGGCGGCCAGGACGGCGCGGGCGGACCCGGGGCCGTGGTGCCGCACCCCGAGCAGCAGGGGCCCCGGCGGGCGCGCGCCGGTCATACGGAGACCTCACGGCAGGCGCGGTAGAAGTCCTTCCAGCCGTCCCGCTCGCGCACCACGGTCTCCAGGTACTCCTGCCAGACCACACGGTCGGCCGCCGGATCGCGGACCACCGCGCCGAGGATGCCGGCGGCGACGTCCCCGGGGCGCAGCACGCCGTCGCCGAAGTGGGCGGCGAGGGCCAGACCATTGGTGACGACGGAGATGGCCTCGGCCGTGGACAGCGTCCCCGAGGGGGACTTGAGCTTGGTGCGGCCGTCGGTCGTGACCCCGTCGCGCAGCTCGCGGAAGACCGTGACCACGCGGCGGATCTCCGCGAGGCCGTCGGGCGCGGACGGCAGGTCGAGCGAGCGCCCGACCTGGTCGACGCGGCGCGAGACGATGTCGACCTCCGCCTCCGGGGTGGCCGGCAGGGGCAACACCACGGTGTTGAAGCGGCGGCGCAGCGCGCTGGACAGCTCGTTGACCCCGCGGTCGCGGTCGTTGGCCGTGGCGATGACGTTGAAGCCGCGGACGGCCTGGACCTCCTGGCCCAGTTCGGGCAGCGGCAGGGTCTTCTCCGACAGGATCGTGATCAGTGCGTCCTGCACATCGGCGGGGATGCGGGTGAGTTCCTCGATCCGGGCGGTCATGCCTTCGGACATGGCGCGCATCAGCGGGCTGGGCACCAGCGCGTCACGGCTGGGGCCGTGCGCGAGCAGTTGGGCGTAGTTCCACCCGTAGCGGACGGCTTCCTCCGGTGTGCCCGCCGTGCCCTGGACGAGGAGCGTCGAGTCGCCGCTGACGGCGGCCGCGAGGTGCTCGGACACCCAGGTCTTGGCAGTGCCGGGCACGCCGAGGAGCAGCAGCGCGCGGTCGGTGGCGAGCGTGGTGACGGCGACTTCGACGAGGCGGCGCGGGCCCACGTACTTGGGTGTGATCACCGTGCCGTCGGACAGGGTGCCGCCGAGAAGATACGTGGCGACAGCCCACGGCGACAGCCGCCAACGCTCGGGCCGCGGACGGTCGTCGGCGGCCGCTAGAGCCTTCAGCTCGTCGGCGAAAGCGTCCTCGGCATGCGGGCGCAGGACGTCGGCGCCGATGGCTGCGGTGGTTTCGGACACGGTCATGGATCCCCCTCCAGATCGGTCGGCCTGGTGTGGTTCCCACCGTGCACCATGGCACTGACAATCGGCCTTCCCGCAGGTCAGGGCCCGTTGTCAGTGGTGCGGCCTACCGTCGTTCCCATGCTGCTGACTGACGGGGGAGAACCCTTGGGCGCCGCTGCTCCGGCGGCGCGCCGGACGGTGGAGCAGGTCCTGGCCCTGGCTCCTGACGACGCTTCACGCAAGGCGGGCAACAAGCTGGGTTCGGCCGGTCCGTGGTCGGACACCGGAGAGGATGGTTCGGGCGCGGTGTGGGGGCTGTGCCGGGGAAGCGGGAGCAAGCCCTACCGGACGGTGATCGACACCACGGGCCCCGCGTACAAGTGCAGTTGCCCCAGTCGCAAGTTCCCGTGCAAGCACGCGCTGGGCCTCCTGCTGCTCCTCGCGTCCGACGCGTCGGCCCTGCCCGCCGGCGAGCCGCCCGACTGGGCGGGCGAGTGGCTGGCGGGCCGTCGCACCCGCGCCCGAATAAAGGAACAGGCTCCGGGCGGCGGTCCGGCCGACCCCGAGGCGGCCCGACGCCGTGCCGAGCGCCGGGCGGAGCGGATCGGCGGCGGCGCGCAGGAGCTGGAGCAGCGCCTGACCGACCTGCTGCGCGGCGGGCTGGCCGCGGCCGAGCAGTCGGGGTACGGGCTGTGGGAGGAGACGGCCGCCCGCATGGTCGACGCGCAGGCACCGGGCCTGGCGGGCCGGGTGAGGGAGTTGGGCGCGATCCCGGCCTCCGGGCCCGGCTGGCCGGTGCGGCTGCTGGAGGAGTGCGCGCTGCTCCATCTGCTGGACACCGCGTGGCTGGGCATCGACCGGCTCCCACCTCCGCTGGCGGCGACGGTCCGCACCCGTGTGGGTCTCACGGCCCCTGCGGAGGGGCCGCCGGTCCGTGACCACTGGCTGGTCCTCGCGCAGTACGACACACCCGAGGGCAAGATCGTCACGCGCCGCATCTGGCTGTACGGCAGGGACTCGGGCCGCATCGCGCTGCTGCTGTCCTTCGGGGCGGCCGGGCGTTCCCCGGCGCAGGCCCTGCCGGTGGGCGTCACGCTCGACGCCGAGGTCACGCCCTATCCGGGGTCGGGACAGCTGAGGGCGGAGCTGGGCGAGCAGTTCGGCCTGCCCGTGCCGGCCGGATCACCGCCGCCGGGCGTCCCGGTCGGCGGGGCGATCGCCGCCTATGGCAGGGCTCTGCGCGACGACCCGTGGCTGGACTCCTGGCCGGTGACGCTGCGCGATGTCATACCCGTGCCGTCCGCGGACGGCTGGCAACTGGCGGACGCGCAGGGCGATGCGGCCCTGCCCGTGGCCGCTGCCGCGCTGTCCCGTCCGGCGTTGTGGAAGCTCGTCGCCCTCTCCGGCGGTGGTCCGGTCACCGTCTTCGGGGAGTGCGGCCACCGCGGCTTCGACCCACTCGCGGCATGGGCGCCCGGACGCGAGGACGACGGCGAGGACGAGGGCGACGGCACCGCGTCGGCGGATCCGTCGTCACGCGTCCGGCCGGAAGCCGCCGAGACCGTACCGCTCATCTGACCCTGGAGGAGGAGCGATGCCCCGCACCACCACAACCGTAGCCACGACCGCGAACACGGCCGCACACACGGCCGCACGCCCGACCGCACCCGAGCCGGGGTCTCCAACCGCCACACCCCGGACCGGCACTTCGGCCACCACGCCCACCGGGCGGCCGGTGCCCCTGCCCTGGGAGGAGCTCGTCACCTCGGCGCTGCTCGGCACCGACCGCCGCCCACCCGGGGCCGCGTCCGGCTCCGGCCCGGACGGCGCGGCAGCAGCGCTGCTGGACGCCGCCGCGCTGCACACCGTCCGGCGGCGGGCGGGCCTGCTGCCCGCCCCTGCGGCGCCCCGGCCCGATCCCGCGCCCGCCGACCCGCGGCCGGCACTTCCGGAGGCCGCCCGGAACAGGCTGGCACAACTGCTCGCGGACCGGGCGGCGCCCAGCGGTTCGGGTGGGAGGCGCGGCACGGCCCCCGATCTCACGGAGCTGATCCCTCAGTGGCTGGCCACCGCCAATCTGCACGGGTACCGGGCCCCGGACGCCGCACTGCCGCTCCTGCTGGACGCCGCCCGGGCGCGGACCGATCTGCGGCCCCCGGCGCTGGTGTTCGCCGGGCCGCGCGGGCTGTGGCTGGCCGGGCTGAACCCCGACTGGAAGTTCGCGCTGCGCGGCGCGTCCGGCAGCGCCCTGCTGCCCGAGGTGACGGACCCGGAGGCGGTGCGCCGCCTGTGGGAGGAGGGCCTGTTCGCCGAGCGCGTCGCTCTGCTGTCCGCCGTACGGGCACATGACGCGGGCGCCGCCCTCGCCCTGCTGGCCACCACCTGGTCCACGGAACGGGCCGAGGACCGCCTGATGTTCGTCGACTCCCTGCGTACGGGACTGTCCGGGGCCGACGAGGGGTTCCTGGAGCAGGCCCTCGCCGACCGCAGCCGCAATGTCCGCGCCACGGCCGCCGAGCTGCTGTCCGCGCTGCCCGGGTCGGCGCTGGCCCGCCGGATGGCGGCCCGCGCCCTGTCCTGCGTGAGCCCTGGGCTCACCGGCACCGGGCCGTCCGTGGCCGTGGAAGCCCCCCACGAATGCGATGCGGCGATGCAGCGGGACGGGGTGGTGGCGCTCCCGCCGTCGGGGCGGGGCGAACGGTCTTGGTGGCTGGGCCAGTTGGTGGAGTCGTCGCCGCTGTCCGTATGGCCGGCCCGGTTCGGCGGCCGCGCCGCACGGGAGATCGTCGCGCTGCCGGTGGCCGACGGCTGGGGCGAGGAACTGCACGCGGCCTGGTGCCGGGCGGCGGTGCGGCAGCGCGATCCGGACTGGGCGCGGGCGCTGCTCGGCGCCCCCTCGACGCCTCCGTCGAACGGCCCCGGCACGGCGTCGCTCGCCGAGCGGTCGAAGCTCCTGGCGGTTCTGCCCGCCGGCGAACGGGCCGGCTGGGTGGCCGGTTTCATCGCGGCCCACGGCCTGTCGGAGGCGTTCCAGCTGCTGGGGGTCTGCCCGACGCCGTGGGCGGAGCCGCTCGGGCGGTCCGTCGTGGACGCCCTCGACATCGCCCGGGACGCGGGCAGCTACCCCTGGAGTTTCAGCGGGGTGATGGGCCTCGCCGAGCGCTGTCTCGACCCGGCCGAGGCGGACCGGCTGGAGGTCCTCACCACGACGCCCGACGAGCCCGAGGACGCCTCACCGGGTGCGAACGGCTACTGGTCGGAGGCGTTCCGGCGCCTGGTCTCCACGTTGCGGCTGCGCGCGGCGATGGACAAGGAGCTGATACCGGGCGGCTGAGGCGGTGGGCGGCGGGGTGCGGTGCCCGGCCCGGGGCCCGCACGCCGCAGCAGTCCATGGCCCGCCACCGTCACCCTTGGACTCAGGCCCCGGCCGGCTGGCGGACGTTCGCGTTGACCCAGTCGACGATCGCGACCGTCGTCGCGCCCGGCGTGAAGATCTCCGCGACGCCCTGCTCCTTCAGCGGTGCGATGTCCGCCTCCGGGATGATGCCGCCGCCGAAGACCTTGATGTCCGCCGCGTCGCGCTCCTTCAGCAGCTCGATCACTTTCGCGAAGAGCGTGTTGTGCGCGCCGGAGAGGATCGAGAGGCCGATCGCGTCGGCGTCCTCCTGGATCGCGGTGTCCACGATCTGCTCAGGCGTCTGGTGGAGCCCCGTGTAGATGACCTCCATACCGGCGTCGCGCAGCGCTCGCGCGATCACCTTGGCCCCGCGGTCATGGCCGTCGAGGCCCGGCTTGGCCACCACCACACGGATCGGACCGGTCACACCCATCACTGCCTCCACATGCGTCTCCCGTGCCTGAAGGGCCAGGGATGTGAACGAACGTTATCGCCAGCATCCCGCAAGCCGCCGTTTCGCGGTGGACGGGGAGGGGGAAATCACACGTGGGACATGTTCACCGGGCACCGTTCCCGCAGCACGCGGCAGTCCTGCCGTGCGGGACCGGCCGCCAGGGGAGCCGCGACGAGGTCGCCGTACCACCGCGCCGTCAGCCGCACGGCACGGTGGTACGGCTCACCACCTGCCCGTTCGCCGGTCACCGAAGGTGATCCGGAAGACACGGCGGGCGGCGAGTCCCGGACGGCGACCGCCGGCCCGGACCTCCGGTATGGCGCCACACGAAAGGCCTTAGGGCAAACGGGACAGCGAGCCGCTTCTCCCGGGGGCCGGAGCAGGAGGTCGACCATGAAGACCCTGCGGACCGCGAAAACCCTGCAGACCAGGACGACTCTGCAGGCCAAGACGACCCTGCAGGCCCTGCAGGTCATAACGGCCCTGCAGACCGTGACGGCCCTGCAGACCGTGAGGACCCTGCAGACCCTGCCGTCTCTTCCCCTGCTCCTGCGCCGGCTGTGTACGGGCGCCGCCCGGCTGCCCTCCGTCCCCACACGATCCACCTGGGCGTCCGCGGCCCTGCTGAGGGCGACCGCGCTCGAGCTGGTGGTGCTCGCAGGGCACGTGCTCCTCTACCCCACCGGCATCACCGGCGAGCGGCACCCGGCGACGGATGCCCAGGCAGGAACGGCGACCGGCGCGCCGGGGCGAGCCGGCCGGGCCGCCGCGTCCACGACCGCCCCCGCAGGGACCACCGCCCTGCCCACCGGGCAGGACGAGCGGCCACCCGTTGTGCTGCTGCACGGCTTCATCGACAACCGCTCCGTCTTCGTACTACTGCGCCGCTCGCTGGCCCGGCACGGCTGGCGTCACCTGGAGTCGCTCAACTACTCCCCGCTGACCTGCGACATCCGCACGGCCGCCGAGCTGCTCGGCCGGCACGTCGAGGAGATCTGCGCCCGCACCGGCCATCGCGAGGTCGACATCGTCGGGCACAGCCTCGGCGGCCTCATAGCGCGCTACTACGTCCAGCGGCTGGGCGGCGACCGACGGGTCCGCACCCTCGTCACCCTCGGCACGCCGCACGGCGGCACCGCCGTGGCTCCGCTGGCCGGCGCCCACCCCATCGTGCGCCAGATGCGCAGCGGCTCGGCGCCGATCGAGGAGCTGCGGTTGCCCGCACCCGGCTGCCGCACCCGCTTCGTCAGCTTCTGGAGCGAGCTGGACCAGGTGATCGTCCCGGCCGAGGCGGCCTGCATCGACCACCCGGACCTCGACGCGGTGAACGTCCGGGTGACCGGCGTCGGCCACCTCGCCCTGCCCGTGCACCCCGCCGTGGCCGCCTGCATCCGCCAGGCGCTCGACGCCCACGAACCGGCCCAGCCGTCCCCCGGCACCGCCTCCGTGGCCTGAGGACGACCGGCATATGGGGGGGCCGGTCGGCCTGAATCTGCCGGAATCCGGAAGCCGCACCCCGTCCGGTCAACGCCGCACCCCACCCATAAATAGAACGAACCTCGAACATAGAGCCAAGGCTGTGTGAGCAGCCCGTCGAAAGACGGCCGATTGCCCGTTTCCTGAGCGCCGGGAAGCCGTCGAAGATTGTCGGCGTCGCATACCGCCGGGTACAGTCGCGGCCACTGCTTCCCCCCGGAGTCCCCACCGGACCCCGGACACTGGTCCTGCTGCCGAGGCGAGAGAGAAGTTGGTGAACGACCAGCACCCCCACGCCGGGTACGCCGGATACGACGGCCACTCCACGGGCGGCTTCGACAGCGACCCGCTCTTCGGCTCCCTTCCCGGCGGCTACGACGCCTCGTACGACACCACGTCCGGCTACGCCGCCCCGTACGACAGCGGCCAGGCCGGCCACAGCGGCACGTACGACTCCTCCCAGTGGGACACGGGCGCGCACCGCACGGCCGAGTACGGCCACACCGCCGACTACACGGCCTACACCGGGCAGCCGCAGCCACAGCCGTACGACGCAGGGCAGCAGTACGACACCGGCGCGACCTGGATCCCGACGGACGGCGGCTACGGCCACACGATCCCGGCCCAGCACGGCGACCCCGACTCCTCCGGCCAGTGGGACACCACCACCTGGCAGCAGAACGGCCAGTGGGCCGACACCGGCACGACGGGTCACGACACCGGTGCGTACGAGATCGGCGCGTACGACACCGGCACGTACGACACGGGCACGTACGACACCGGCGCCTACGACGCCACCGCATGGAACACGGGCGCCGGCACGGGCGCCACGCCCGAGCACGAACAGCAAACCGCGCAAACCTCGCATACCGCGACGGTTCCGAACGGAGCCGAACAGACGGCCCCGTACGCGTACGGAACCGACGAGGCGTACGAGCATCAGGCCTCCTACGCTTCCTACGACCCGTACGAGCCCTACCGGACCGCCGAGTTCAGCCTCCCGGAGACGGGCCTCGGCACGGAAGCCACCGAGGGCACCGAGTCCGGGTTCGACGCCCCGTCCCCGGCCCCGTCACCGTCCGACGAGCACGCCCGCGGCCACGAAGCCGCCGCCCCGGACTCCGCACCGGCCGGGAACCACCGCCCCGCAGGCCGCCCCGTCACCCGCAGTGGCGGCGGAAGCCGCAGCCGCAGGCGCTCCCCTGCGAAGCGTTCCGCACTCCTCACCGTCGCCGTTCCGTCCGCCTGCGTGATGAGCGTGGCGGGCATCGCCGCGGCCTCCGTGGGCGGAATGGGTGGCGGCGAGGAGAAGAAGGACGAGACCACGACCATGGCGGCCGCCGACCCCGGCACGGTCAAGCCCGTCGCGGCCAACAACAAGCTGGACACCCAGCTGGCCAACCTCAGCGCCGACGCGGAGAACTTCGCCGATCGCGCCAGCCGCACCCAGGAGCGCATCGACCTCAAGGCGCGGCAGGTCGCCGAGAAGAAGAAGCGTGCGGACGAGGCCGCCCGCAAGGAGGCCCTGCGCCCGAAGTTCGTCATGCCGGTCAAACAGCACGGCCTCAGCGCGTACTTCGGCCAGGCGGGCGTCAACTGGATGTCCGTGCACACGGGCATCGACTTCCCCGTCGACTACGGCACGCCGGTGATGTCGGCGACCGACGGCACCGTCCGTACGCAGTTCAACACCGCCTACGGGAACATGGCCATCGTCACCGCGGCCGACGGCACCGAGACCTGGTACTGCCACCTCAGCAGCACCCGGATCCGCTCGGGCTCGGTCAAGGCCGGTGACGTCATCGCGCACTCCGGCGACTCCGGCAACTCGACGGGCCCGCACCTGCACTTCGAGGTACGCCCCGGCGGCGGCGCGGCGATCGACCCGCTGCCCTGGCTCCGCAGCCACAACATCAACCCGAACTGACCGGATGGGCGGCCACGGCCGCCCATCCGCGGGCCGAGCGGCGCTACAGCTTCTGGACCGGTGCGTACCGCAGCAGCAGCTTCTTCGGGCGCTCGTCGCCGAAGTCGACCGTGGCCTTCGCCTGGTCGCCGATACCCTCGACCGCCGTCACCGTGCCCAGACCGAACTGGTCGTGGGTGACGCGGTCACCGGCCACCAGCGTGATCGTCGGCTTGTCCGAGGTCCGCCGGGTCGCGAAGCCTGCGGGGCCGGAGCGTGCGCGGGAGGCGGAGAGCGACGAGGTGATGCCGGACGTCGGTCCCGCCGGGGCCGCCATCGGTCCCTTGCGCTTCCACTCGAGGTGCTGGTCCGGGATCTCCTCCAGGAACCGCGACGGCGGGTTGTACGAGGGCTGGCCCCAGGCGCTGCGCATCGCCGCCCGGGTGAGGTAGAGCCGCTCGCGGGCGCGCGTGATGCCGACGTAGGCGAGCCGCCGCTCCTCCTCCAGCTCCTTGGTCTGGCCGAGCGCCCGCATGTGCGGGAAGACGCCGTCCTCCATGCCGGTCAGGAAGACCACCGGGAATTCGAGGCCCTTCGCGGTGTGCAGCGTCATCAACGTGACGACACCGGAGCCGTCCTCGTCCTCGTCGGGGATCTGGTCGGCGTCGGCGACGAGCGCGACCTTCTCCAGGAACTCGGCGAGGGTGCCCGCACCCTCGTCCTCCGCCCGCTCCTGCTCGAACTCGAGGGCGACGGAGGCGAGTTCCTGAAGGTTCTCGATCCGGGTCTCGTCCTGCGGGTCGGTGGACGCCTGGAGCTCGGCGAGATAGCCGGTCCGCTCCATGACGGCCTCCACCACGACGGCCGGACCCGCGCCGGACTCCACGACCGTGCGGAGCTCCTCCATCAGCGTGTTGAACCGCTTCACCGCGTTCGCCGAGCGGGCCGCCATGCCGTACGCCTCGTCGACACGGCGCAGCGCCTGCGGGAAGGAGATCTTCTCGCGCATCGACAGGGCGTCGATCATCGCCTCGGCCCGGTCGCCGATACCCCGCTTGGGCACGTTCAGGATGCGCCGCAGCGGGACGGTGTCCTCGGGGTTGGAGAGGACGCGGAGGTAGGCCAGGACGTCCCTGACCTCCTTGCGCTCGTAGAAGCGCACGCCGCCGACGACCTTGTAGGGCAGACCGACGCGGATGAAGATCTCTTCGAAGACACGGGACTGTGCGTTCGTCCGGTAGAAGATCGCCACGTCGCCGGCCTTGGCGTCGCCCGCGTCGGTCAGCCGGTCGATCTCGTCGGCGACGAACTGCGCCTCGTCGTGCTCGGTGTCCGCGACGTATCCGGTGATGCGGGCGCCCGTGCCGGCGTTGGTCCAGAGGTTCTTCGGGCGGCGGCTCTCGTTGCGCTCGATGACCGCGTTGGCCGCGGACAGGATCGTCTGCGTGGAGCGGTAGTTCTGCTCCAGCATGATCGTGGTCGCGTTCGGGTAGTCCTCCTCGAACTGGAGGATGTTACGGATGGTCGCGCCCCGGAAGGCGTAGATCGACTGGTCCGCGTCCCCCACGACGCACAGCTCGGCGGGGGCGTCCTCGGGGCCGGCCGGGCCGACCAGTTCCCGTACGAGGGTGTACTGGGCATGGTTGGTGTCCTGGTACTCGTCGACGAGGACGTGCCGGAAGCGGCGGCGGTAGTGCTCGGCGACGTCGGGGAACGCCTGGAGCAGGTGCACCGTCGTCATGATGATGTCGTCGAAGTCCAGCGCGTTGGCCTCGCGCAGCCGGGACTGGTACAGCGCGTAGGCCTGGGCGAGCGTCTTCTCGAAACCGTCGGCGGCCTGTCCGGCGAAGGTCTCCTCGTCGATCAGCTCGTTCTTCAGGTTCGACACCTTCGCCGTGAACGACTTCGGCGGGAAGCGCTTCGGGTCGAGGTCGAGATCGCGGCAGACCAGGGCCATGAGGCGCTTGGAGTCGGCGGCGTCGTAGATCGAGAACGAGGAGGTGAAGCCGAGCCGCTTCGACTCACGGCGCAGGATCCGTACGCACGCGCTGTGGAAGGTCATGACCCACATGGCGTTGGCCCGCGGTCCGACGAGCTGCTCGACGCGCTCCTTCATCTCGCCGGCGGCCTTGTTGGTGAAGGTGATCGCCAGGATCTGGCCCGGGTGCACCCCCCGCTCGGCCAGCAGGTGGGCGATGCGGTGGGTCAGCACGCGGGTCTTGCCCGAACCGGCGCCGGCGACGATGAGCAGCGGGGACCCGGCGTGCACGACGGCTGCGCGCTGCTCGGTGTTCAGCCCGTCGAGCAGCGCGGCCGCGTCGAGGACGGGGCGGTGGGCCCCGTCGCGGTAGTACGCGTCGCGGGGCGGCGGGGGCCCCTCGAAAACGCCCGCGAACAGGCCCTCCGGCACCGCTTCGGGTGCGGAGTCCTCGGGGGGCGGCGGGGGCCCTTCCTCCGTGTGCTGGAGGCCGGCCAGGAAACTGTCGTCAAAGAGGCTGCTCATCGCCTCCCGAGTCTAGGCGTGCGCACTGACACTCCGGGCCCGAGTGACCAACCACGCACTCACAGGGGGACACACAGAGCAAGCGGCGGACCGCACAGAGTGCGGGGATTCCGGCCCCGCCTGCCCCGCAGCACCCCGATCCGCAGAGGTCACGAAAATGTATCGGGCATATCGAACATCAACCTTCACAGCGGCACCATGAGTTGGCTAGCGTGCTCGTTCGGGCGGCCCGTACCCCCAGAGGCGATCCACGCCGAGCGGGCGTCCACGCCGAATCCGGGCTTCCCGTACGGGAGTCAGGAACCGGGGACCCACACGCATCACCGGGGTGAATCGGTCCGAATCCCCCCAGGACCGTAGGGCAGCCTTCCGTTCCGCCCGAACCCGACAGCTAACCCGGTAGGCGGTCCACGGAAGGAGATGCCGGCCTTGGCGTCGCATCGCAAACCGCGCACCCTGGTGCGCAGCACCGGCCCCGCCGTCGGGCTCACGACGGCCGCGCTGGCATCGGTGACCCTGCTGTCCACGCAGAGCGCACTGGCCGCCCCGGCCCCCAAGCCCAGCATCGAGGACGTACAGAAGAAGGTCGACGACCTCTACCGGCAGGCGGGCACCGCGACCCAGCAGTACAACCAGGCGAAGGAGGCGACGACCAAGCAGCGTTCCAAGGTGGACACGCTGCTGGACGACGTCGCCCAGCGCACCGAGAAAGTGAACGAGGCACGCAGGACGCTCGGCACGTACGCCGCCGCCCAGTACCGCGGCGGCGCCCTCGCCCCGACCGCCACTTTCTTCCTGGCCGACGACCCGCAGTCGTTCTTCGACCAGACCCACCTCATGGACCGGATGACCGAGCGCCAGACGCGCGCCGTGTCGGACTTCCGTACGCAGCAGGAGAAGGCGTCCAAGCAGCGGGCCGAGGCCGTGGCGAGCCTGGAGACGCTCACCGAGTCGCAGACGACGCTGCGCACCAGCAAGCGAGACGTCCAGACGAAGCTGTCCGAGGCCCGCGGCCTGCTGTCGAAGCTGACCGCCGAGGAGAAGGCGCGGCTGGCGGAGCTGGAGCGCAAGAAGGAGGCGGAGGCCAAGCGCAAGGCGGGGGAGCTGGCGAAGAAGCAGGCTGCCGCGAAGGCCGAGGCCGACCGCAAGGCCGATGAGGCCGCGAAGGAGTCCGGCAGCGGTACGGGGACGGGCACCGGAACCGGTACCGGCTCGGGTTCCGGTTCGGACACCGATGCCTCGACCAAGGCGGAGAAGGTCATGGCGTTCGCCAGGGCGCAGATCGGCAAGCCGTACGTCTGGGGGGCGACCGGCCCGGCCTCGTACGACTGCTCGGGGCTCACCCAGGCGGCCTGGAAGGCGGCCGGCGTCGACATACCGCGGACCACCTGGGACCAGGTGAACGTCGGCACCCGGGTCGCCACGGCGGATCTTCAGCCCGGGGACCTGGTCTTCTTCTACGACGACATCAGCCACGTCGGCATCTACAAGGGCGACGGCATGATGATCCACGCGCCGAAGCCGGGGGCGAACGTGCGCGAGGAGTCGATCTACTACATGCCGATCTACGGGAGCGTGCGGCCGGGCTAGAGCGGCTTCGGGCGACGAAAACGCCGCTGCCCGGACCCTCGGGGGGTCCGGGCAGCGGCGTTGCCGTCGGCTCAGGTCCAGAGCGTGGCGATGAAGATGTTGACGATCGTCAGTCCGCCGACCGCCGCGAAGAGGCCCTTGTCGGCCTTCTCGTCGTCGCGCTTGACGTAGACGATTCCAAGGATCACGACCAGGATCAGCAGCTTGATGCCGATCTTGATGTTGTTCACGGGGTGGTCGTCGGCCTGGTCGAGCCCGACCAGGGCGATTCCCGTGACCAGCATGGTCAGCGCGCCGTGCAGCATGGCCGGGACGAAGCGTGCCGTGCCCGCCCCCATCGCCTTCATCTGGGTGAGGAAACCGCCCAGCAGGCAGGCGATGCCGATGATGTGCAGGGCGACGAAGACATCAATGAGTACACGCATGGTTCCGCAGCCTAGCCGCGGCCATATCAGCACTCCGCAGCCAGGTGGGCCTTAGCGACCACTTGACCGCGAGATGCACCAATTGCCTGACTCTGATGCAATTTTTCCGATCGTTCGGCGACAACGCAACGCCAAATTCACACAATAGGCGTCATTACAACTCTTCCCCGTGTCCCGGGTTTAGCGTCCCTGCCAGGTGACCCGCACACCGCCGATCCGCACCCGGGCGGCGTTCCGGTCACCCCGCCGAGGTTCCGGCGGCGGGCCGCTCCCCCTGTTGGCGGCCCGCCACCGGGCCGGGCGGGCCCGTCGGTAGACCCCGGCGGGCCGTCGACAGGAAGGACGCCCGCCCTCGTGGCAGCGCACCGGAAACCCAAGCAGCGCCCGTACACCGGCTCTGCTGCCCGCACCGCAGCGACCCTCGCCCTCGCCGGGGCCGCGACCGCTGCCGCGTTGCCGGGATCCGCGCACGCCGATCCGGCGCCGACCCCCGCCCAGGTGAAGGCCGAGGTGGACCGGCTGTACCGGGAGGCGGAGGTCGCCACCGAGCAGTACAACGGCGCCAAGGTGAAGGCCGCCGCCACCGAGAAGTCCGTGGACGCCCTGCGCGACGAGGCCGCCCGCAGGACCGAGCGGCTCAACACCGCACGCGACGCCCTGGGTTCGTACGCCGCCGCGCAGTACCGCTCCGGCGGCCTCGACCCGGCCGTGCAGCTGGCGCTCTCCTCGGACCCCGACCAGTACCTCCAGCGCGCCTCGTACGTGGAACGGGCCGGCGAGCGGCGCGCCACCGAGGTCCGCGCCGTGCAGCGCCAGGTCGCGGACGTGGCCCAGGTCCGCGCCGAGGCCGCCGGGCGGCTGACCGAGCTCGCGAGCCGCGAGGCCGCCCTGAAGAAGCACAAGGCCACGGTCCGCACCAAGCTCGCCGAGGCCCGGCAGCTGCTCGCCCGCCTCTCCCCCGCCGACCGCGCCGCCTACGACGCCTCCGAGGACGGGCGGGGCGGCGCCCACGCCGACCGCAGCGCCCCGCGCGGCTCCGACCAGGCCCCCAACGCCCGCGCCGCCGCCGCGGTCGCCTTCGCGTACACAGCGCTGGGCAAGCCGTACGTCTGGGGCGCCACCGGCCCCTCGTCGTTCGACTGCTCCGGTCTCACCCAGGCCGCCTACCGCTCCGCGGGCGTCTCGCTCCCCCGGACCACGTACACCCAGATCGACGCCGGCCGACGCATCTCGCGCTCCGAACTCGCCCCCGGGGACCTGGTGTTCTTCTACTCGGGCATCAGCCACGTCGGCCTCTACATCGGCAACGGCCGGATGATCCACGCCCCGCGCCCGGGAGCCCCGGTCCGCGTCGCGCCGATCGACCAGATGCCCTTCGCGGGAGCGACCCGGGTGGCATAGGCTCCCGGTTCCGAGCCCAACTGCCTTGAGGACACCCGCACATGTCGTTGGACCTCGACGTCCAGATCCACGCCCGCACGCTCACGCTCCGCTCCCCGAACCATGTCCGGGTGGGCCCGTTCGCGATCCGCTACAACCCGGACTGGTCCCTGAAGTACGCCAACTACGCGATCCCCGACCAGGGCGCCGAGCCGACACCCGCCGAACTCGACGCGCTGATCGCGGCCTTCCGCGAACTTGACCGGATGCCGCGCCTGGAGTTCCTGCCGACCTGGGCACCGGCGGTCGAACCCGCTCTGCTGGCCGCCGGGTTCACCGAGGAGAACCGGGCCCCGCTCCTGGCCATCGCCCCCGGCGGTCTGCTGCCGCCGAAGCCGGTGGACGGCCTGGTGATGGCCGAGCCCGCCACGGACGCGGAGTTCGCCGCCGCGGCCCTCGTCCAGCACCTGGGCTACGGCGGGAGCGGTGAGCCCGAGGCCGGCACGGCCGACTGGCTGCGCACCGCCGCGAAGGACGGCGGGGTCGCCGCGCTCGCGACCGTCGACGGTGTCCCGGCGGGCGCGGGCGGCTGCTCGGTCCCGGTCGACGGTCTCAGCGAGCTGGCCGGGCTCGCGGTCGCGGCGGACTTCCGCCGCCGCGGCATCGGGGCCGCCCTCTCCGTCCATCTGACGGAGACCGCGTTCGCGCGGGGCTGCCGGGTGGTGTGGCTGGAGCCGGGCGACGCCGAGGTGGAGCGGATCTACGCGGGCATCGGCTACCTCCGGGTCGGCGAGAAGCTGAACATCTCGCTCGACCCGGAACGCGAGGCCGAAGGCGTCTGACGCGGCGGCCGAACGGCGAACGCCTCCGGCTCAGACCAGCCGTCGCGCCGTCGCCCACCGCGTGAGCTCGTGCCGGTTGGAGAGCTGGAGCTTGCGCAGCACCGCCGAGACGTGCGACTCGACCGTCTTCACCGAGATGAACAGCTGCTTGGCGATCTCCTTGTACGCGTAGCCGCGGGCGATCAGCCGCAGCACCTCGCGCTCGCGCTGCGTCAGCCGGTCGAGGTCCTCGTCGATCGGCGGGGCGTCCGTCGAGGCGAAGGCGTCCAGGACGAAGCCGGCCAGCCGGGGCGAGAACACCGCGTCGCCCTCCTGGACCCGGAAGACCGAGTCGACCAGGTCGGCGCCGGTGATGGTCTTGGTGACGTAGCCGCGGGCGCCGCCGCGGATGACGCCGATGACGTCCTCGGCGGCGTCCGAGACGGACAGCGCCAGGAAGCGCACCGGGTTCTCGACCGCGCCCATGAACGGGGCGCAGCGGCGCAGCACCTCGACACCGCCGCCGCCCGGGAGGTGGACGTCGAGGAGGACGACCTCGGGGCGGGTCGCCGTGATGACGTTGACCGCCTGGTCGACGTCGGCGGCCTCGCCGACGACCTCGACGCCGGTCTCCTCGGTGCGGCCGATCTCGGCCTGTACTCCGGTGCGGAACATCCGGTGGTCGTCGACGAGCACGACTCGTACCCGGCGCTCCGGGCCCTCGTGGCCCCCGGTCGCCTCAGTGGTCCCGTTCATCGCTCGTCCTCTCCATCTCCAGCTCGACTTCCGTGCCCCCGCCGGGCACCGAACGCAGCCGTGCGGTGCCGCCGTTGCGCTGCATCCGGCCGATGATTGATTCTCGTACGCCCATTCTGTCCCCCGGTACGGAATCCAGGTCGAATCCCGGACCCCGGTCACGCACCGAGACGAAGACCGTGCGGCCCTCGACCTCCGCGTAGACCTGGACGGCGCCGCCCTCGCCACCGTACTTGGCGGCGTTGACCATCGCCTCGCGTGCGGCCTGCATCTGTGCGGTCACCTTCTCGTCGAGCGGGCAGTCGCCGACGACGACGACCTCCAGCGGGACGCCGTGCTTGTCCTCGACCTCGGCCGCGGCGCGTTTGACGGCCTCGGCGAGTGTCTCGGGCTCGTCGCCCTCGTCCTTGCCTGTGCCCTCGGGGTTGTACAGCCAGTTGCGCAGCTCGCGTTCCTGGGCGCGAGCCAGCCTGCGGACCTCGCCCGCGTCCTCGGCGTTGCGCTGGATCAGGGTGAGGGTGTGCAGCACCGAGTCGTGGACGTGGGCGGCGACCTCGGCGCGTTCCTGGGCCCTGATGCGCATCAGGCGTTCCTCGGAGAGGTCCTGGGTCATGCGGACGAGCCAGGGTCCGGCCAGCAGGGCGATGCCGGTGAGCACGGCAATAGCCGCGGTGAGGACGTTGCCGAGCTGGGCGGCGGAGCCGCGTACGACCATGAAACCGGCGAGCCCGAGGCCCACCAGGGCGACCCCGGCGAGTCCGCGGGCCAGGTGCAGGACCCGGCGGCGGCTGCCGACCTCCATCCAGCGGGCGCGGCGGGCGTTGTCGGCCTGGCGCCACACCAGGACGGAGCCGGCGCCGATCAGCAGGGTGGGCCAGATGTAGCGGTCGGCGTTGCTGCCCATGTCGACGTTGCCGACGAAGATCAGGGCACCGAACAACAGCGCGATGAGGGCGAAGACCTGGCCTTTGTCGGGCTTGCGGAGTCTGCGGGTGCCGTCGGGGGCGGTCTCGAAGAGGGAGCGCGGGCCGTCCACGCCGCCGACGCCGAGCGGGACGACGATCCAGAACACGGCGTACAGGAGTGCGCCGAGTCCGTCCGCGAAGAACAGCCCGAGGAAGACGAACCGCACCCAGGCGACCGGCAGCCCGAGGTGTCCGGCGAGGCCGCGTGCGACGCCGCCGAGCAGCCGTCCGTCGGCGCTGCGGTACAGCTTGCGCTGGGGCGGCTCCTCCGGGTCGGCGGCGAGGGAGCTTGCGGCTCGGGGCGTGGCGGCTGGCATGACCCGATCGTCACACGTCTGTGCGGGTGATGGCATCAGGGTCGGCCCCCACATCGCCCCTGAGACGCAACGGACGGCGCGAGGGCGTCTCAGAGGCTGTCGGGTGACCTGCGACCGGGCGGCCACGCCCTGGCACGCACGCTTCCCGCGTTACCGAAATGCCCGAGTAGCTCCGCTACCAGGACATCCCGTCGCCTTGGAACCGCACGCACCGGACCGCGTCCGCTCTCCGATCTCAGGTCACCCGACTGCCTCTCAGGGTCCGGCCCGGCCAATATCAGGGACCGGCCAGGGTCGGGGCGGGTGCCGGAAGGGACCGGCGCCCGTCACCATGGAGCCATGACCGTTCCCCAGGATGCGCCGCCCGGCGTCGTACCGCCCCCCGGGCCCGTACCGCAGCTGCACCGCAGCTCGCGGCAGAAGGTGGTGGCAGGGGTGTGCGGCGGGCTCGGCCGGTACTGCAACGTCGATCCGGTGATCTTCCGGATCGTGCTCGGTGTGCTCTCCGTGACCGGCGGGCTCGGGCTGATCTTCTACGGCTTCGCGTGGCTGCTGATCCCGCTGGAGGGCGAGGAGGAGAACGAGGCGCGCCGGCTGCTGTCGGGCCGGGTCGAGGGGTCGTCGCTGATCGCGGTGTTGTGCGCGCTGATCGGCTGTGGTCTGTTCCTGTCCATGCTGGGCAACAGCGGCACGCTGGCGTTCTCCGCGATGCTCTCGGTCGCCGTCATCGGCTTCACGGTCTGGACGCAGCACCGCAGGACGGCCGATCCGCAGGAGCGGACGCATCCGGCGGCCGACCGGGCGGTGTCCGACGCGCCGCCCGAGGTGAAGGCACCGCCGAAGCCGTCCGGCCCGTCCTGGTGGCGCGACCCGATCGTCAAGGACGGGACCACGGGGCCGGCCGGTGCGGGCTATCTGTGGGGGCCGGCGGACACGGTGCTCGACGGCCGGTCGACGGCGCGGCCGCGCGGGGCTACGGCCGACAGCCCGTTCCGCGGGCCCGAGCGGTCGCTCAGGAGCGCGGAGCCGACCTCGATCGCCGGTGCGGTCTTCCTGCTCGCGGTACTGGCGGGCGTTCTGGGCGCGCGGCTGCGCTGGGACTCCCAGCCGTTCGGCACCAGTCTGCAGATCGGGCTGGCCGCCGCGCTCGCGGTGTTCGCGGTCGGGTTGCTGGTCACTTCCTTCGTCGGCCGGACCGGTTTCGGCACGCTGCTGCTCGCGGTGATCACGGCGCTCCTGCTGGCGGGCGCGGCGGCGCTCCCCGAGGAGATCACCGCGCACTGGGAGCGCAAGGAGTGGCGGCCGGCCTCGGTCACCGCCGTACAACCGCGTTACGAGGTGGGCTCCGGGGTGGCGGACCTCGACCTCACCCGGGTCGCGGTGCCGAAGGGCGACACCCTCAGCACCCGCCTGGAGGTCGGCGCGGGCCGGGTCGTCGTAAGGGTGCCGAAGGACGTCACGGTGAAGCTGCGCGCACGGACCGGCCTCGGCGAGATCAATCTGCCGGGCGAACCACGCCGGGGCGACGTGGACATCCGCCCCTCGCAGAACGAGCGCCGGACGCTGCCGCCGCCCGAGGGCAGCAAGCCGGCGGGCACTCTCTCGCTCGATCTGGAAGTCGGCATCGGACAGGTGGAGGTCACCCGTGCTGCGTCATGAGTTCCGGCCCGGACGGGCCGTCGCGGGTGTGGTGATGCTGGCGCTGGCCGCCGGATACGCGGCGGAAGCGGCCGACGCGTGGGATCCCCCCTGGGGCTTCTTCATCCCCCTCCTGGTCGGCGGGTTGTGGGTGTCCGCCGTGGTGACCTGGGTGGCCTACCGCATCCGTCGCCGCCGCGTCGCGAGGAAGGTGTCCACGGAGAACGACGTGGCCCCGCCGAGCAGCAGCGGCAGCCAGGCCATGAGGTAGATCAGGTCGTTGCCGAGGTAGTACGGCGAGACCTGCCAGCTGACGGTCAGCCACAGGCTGAGCGAGATCAGCGCCCCTCCGAGTGCCGCGAGCCGGGTCCACAGGCCCAGCAGCGTGCCGATGCCGACGGCGAGCTCCCCGAAGGCGATGGCGTAGCCGAAACCGGAGGGGCTCTTCAGTGCGAGGTCGACGAGGGCCGGGATCGCGGCGGAGTCACGGACGGCGGACATCTGCTCGCCGATCGATCCCGCGCCGGAGGCATGGAAGAAGGCGCTGTCGGTCAGTTTGTCGAGCGCCGCGTAGATGAAGGTGACGCCGAGGAAGATCCGCAGGGGCAGCAGGGCATGCTCCCGCGCCAGTTCTCCCAGCCCCTTGGCCTCGCCCGGAACGCGCCCGTTCGTGCCGTACCCGTGCATGGTTCTCCCGCCTCCCGCGGCCCGCCGCCGGACCGGGGTCCGTCAACAGGGCCGTTCGACCCTCGCCGGACCGTTCGATCCGTCACCAGACCATACGTACGCCCCGCACGGGCGGCTCACCAGGTGCGCGGCCGGGTTCTCGGGAACCTCTCAGTCCGTCACGTCGATGGCGACGCGGTTCGACTCCGCCCCGGACGCGGTCACCACCTGCACCTCGACCACCCCGGGCTCCACCTCCACCGGCACCGGCACGGTCAGCACGGTGTCGGTCGGGTTCGCGAAGCCGCCGGTGACCGGGACCATGGGTACGTGTACGTGGACGGGGCCGATCCGCACGACCATGCGGGCCAGCCGGTCCGGGGCCCCGGCGCCGGGCGGCACGAACCCCGCGCCACGGATCTCGATGTCGTCGCCGGTACGGATCGGCGCGTCCAGATCGCCGGCCTCACGGGCCCGAACCACCGACAGCACCACGGGCCGGCCGCCCTCCGCGTACTTCCCGGCGAAGTAGGCCGCCGCCGAGACGGCCACCAGGAGCGCGAGCCCCCACGGCAGGTCGGGCAGCTGCTCGGGCCGGCGGGCGAGGCGGACCGCGGCGAACACCACGGCGACGGTGGACACCAGCACGTAACTCACGTCCGTGAACGCGCCGCGCCCCGAGTCGTCGGTCAGCAGGTCGGCGGCGCGCGGCCGGTCGGCGCGCAGCTTCTGCAGCCGCCCGGACAGCACCCGTACGCTCACCACCCGCCGCACGACCACCGCGATGGCGCACACCAGCGCCAGCACGCTCACCACACCGGCGCCGCGCGCCAGATCGAGGCCCTCGATCAGCGCGTCGCGCTGCGCGTGGCCGGAGGCGACCGCCAGCTGGAGGGCTAGGACGAGGACGGAGAAGACGGCGAGCAGCACCCAGGACGCGGCGACCGCACGGGAGGTCGAGAGCCGGTTGTCCTCGCCGATCAGCGGGGCGAGGAGGCCGCCGCGTGCCCGGTGGACGTGCGCGGCCGCGGTGAGCAGCCCGGCGGTGACGAGTCCGGCGACCAGGCCCGCGGTACGGGCGTGGGTCCAGCCGGCCCCGATGGCGGTGGCGGCCTCGGCGACGGCCAGCACGGCGACGGCGCCCCAGACGATGACCAGGGTGCGCCGCCACACCCGGTACAGCCAGGCGTCACCGGCTTCCCGGCCCCGGTCGGCGACGGTGCGCGCGGACTGGGTCAGCTCGTCCGAGACCCACTGCCGGGTCGCGGACGCGGACTGGGCGACCCCGGCGGGAAGCCCCTGGCCCGCGGCGAGTTCGTCCCGCTTGGCCAGGAAGGCGGCCACCGCGCGCCGGTGCCCCTGGCGTGCTCCGTGCGGGCAGTCGCCGCACGTGCAGCCACCGCCGTGCGCGCTTTGTCTTGCCTCGTCCAACGCCACGGAGAACGCCGCCCTTTCCCGCCCCGGTACAGCCCTTGATCAAACCCAACTCGGCTGTGATTGCTGCGAATTGTGCCGTACGGGGCGGGAGGTTCCCGCATCGGGGCACTCCGGGCGGGCGGGATCGTCAGAATGTTCGAGAGATCCGGGTCCACAGCGGCTGGTAGTTGATCCAGGCCACCAGGTCGCTGCCGAGCTGTTCGCGGGTGGTGACCGCGTCCCGGTGCTCGATCAGCACGGGTTTCCCGGCCGCCCGCGCGGCCAGCTGGACCTGGCAGGACCGCTCCAGCGCGAGGAACCACCAGGCCGCCGCGTCCACCGAGTCGCCCACCGTCAGCAGCCCGTGGTTGCGCAGCACGATGGCCTTGCGGGGCCCGAGCGCGGCCGCGATCCGGCGCCCCTCGTCCTCGTCCACGACGACCCCCGTGTACGCGTCGTAGAGCGCGTGGTCCTCGTAGAAGGCGCAGGACTCCTGGGTGATCGGCTCGACGAGCTCGCCCAGCGCGGCCAGCGCCCTGCCGTGCACGGAGTGGGTGTGCGCGACGGCGATGACGTCCGGGCGGGCCCGGTGCACCTGCGCGTGGACGGCGAACGCGGCCTGGTTGACGTGCCGGCTCCCCTCGACTACCTGGCCCTCACCGTTGACCAGGATCAGCTCGTCGGGCCGCAGCCCGTCGAAGGGGGCACCGAAGGGGTTGACCCAGTAGCAGTCGCCGAACTCCGGGTCGCGCGCCGTGATGTGCCCGGAGACGCCGTCCTCGTACCCGTACTCCCCGAACAGGCGCAGCGCCCCGGCCAGCCGTTCCTTGCGGTGGGCACGCTCCTCCTCCACGGAGGTGTGGACGGGCGGCATGGCGAAGTGGAGCTGGTCCACGGGTACGGGTGTGGGTACGGGTGTGGGCTCGGGCATGGCGACTCCTCGGTGCTCCCGGGCGTACGGGATCAGGCGTACGGGATCGGAAGTTACCGCCGGTCGCCGCAGGTGACCAGAGGCATCGGCCATCGATTGTGCAGCCGTCCGGGGCCGGGAACGCGGCGATGCCGCCGCCCGTGGGAACGGACGGCGGCATCGGCACGGGAACGCGGGGAGGGAGCGGCCGGCACATGGGGGGTGGAAGAAGGAGCGGGGCTGGGTGCGTGCAGCTGCAAGGCGGAGGATTGAGCCATGGCCGGAGCCATGGTGATTGACGACAACGCCGCAGATGCGCGTGCCCAGCCCCGCGACGCCGCCCCCCTGTGCCGGCCGCTCCTACTCCCACTCGATGGTGCCCGGGGGCTTGCTCGTGACGTCGAGCACGACGCGGTTGACGTCGGCGACCTCGTTGGTGATGCGGGTGGAGATCTTGGCGAGGGTCTCGTAGGGCAGTCGCGACCAGTCCGCCGTCATGGCGTCCTCGGAGGAGACCGGGCGCAGCACGATCGGGTGGCCGTAGGTGCGGCCGTCGCCCTGGACGCCGACGCTGCGGACGTCCGCGAGCAGGACCACCGGGCACTGCCAGATGTCGCGGTCCAGGCCGGCCTTGGTCAGCTCCTCGCGGGCGATGGCGTCGGCGTCGCGCAGCAGGTCGAGCCGCTCCTTGGTGACCTCGCCGACGATCCGGATGCCGAGGCCGGGGCCGGGGAAGGGCTGGCGCTGGACGATCTCCTCCGGCAGGCCGAGCTCCTGGCCGACCATCCGGACCTCGTCCTTGAACAGCTGGCGCAGCGGCTCGACGAGCTGGAACTCGATGTCGTCGGGGAGCCCGCCCACGTTGTGGTGGGACTTGATGTTGGCGGTGCCGGTGCCGCCGCCGGACTCGACGACGTCCGGGTAGAGCGTGCCCTGCACGAGGAAGGCGACCTCGGGGCCGTCCTCCTGGAGGATCTCCAGCTGGGCCTGCTCGAAGACGCGGATGAACTCGCGGCCGATGATCTTCCGCTTCTGCTCCGGGTCGGACACACCGGCCAGGGCGTCGAGGAAGCGCTTCTCCGCGTCGACCACCTTCAGCTTCGCCCCGGTCGCGGCGACGAAGTCCTTCTCGACCTGCTCGGTCTCGCCCTTGCGCATCAGACCGTGGTCGACGTACACACAGGTCAGCTGGGAGCCGATGGCCTTCTGTACGAGGGCCGCGGCGACCGCCGAGTCCACCCCGCCGGACAGACCGCAGATGGCGCGCTTGTCACCGACCTGCTCGCGGATGAGGGCGATCTGCTCCTCGACGACGTTGGTCGTCGTCCAGCTCGGCTCGATGCCGGCGCCGCGGTAGAGGAAGTGCTCCAGGACCTGCTGGCCGTGCGTGGAGTGCAGGACCTCCGGGTGGTACTGGACGCCGTAGAGCTTCTTCTCGTCGTTCTCGAAGGCGGCGACCGGGACGACGTCCGTGGACGCGGTGACGGTGAAGCCCTCGGGGGCGGCGGAGCAGGCGTCGCCGTGCGACATCCACACCGACTGGTCGGCCGGGGTGCCCTCGAAGAGGGTCGAGCCGGTCTTGGAGACGGCGAGCGCGGTACGGCCGTACTCGCGGGCACCGTTGTCGTCGACGGTGCCGCCGAGCGTGGTGGCCATCAGCTGGAAGCCGTAGCACATGCCGAAGACGGGGACCCCGGCCTCGAACAGCGCGCGGTCGAGCGAGGGCGCGCCCTCGGCGTACACCGAGGAGGGTCCGCCGGACAGGATGATCGCCCGGGGGTTCTTGGCCAGCATCTCGGCCACCGGCATCGTGGACGGCACGATCTCGCTGTAGACCCGGGCCTCACGGACGCGTCGGGCGATGAGCTGGGCGTACTGCGCGCCGAAGTCGACAACGAGGACCACGTCGGTGGTGGTGTCGGGGGCGGCGGGGGGTGCTGCTGGCACGGGGGCGGCCTTCCGGCGGTGGAGAGGGGGTCGGTTCTTCCGATTCTACCGGCGGCCGGGAGCGAGCCTCGTCGCACGGGGAGGGGCGCGGCCGTCTCACCATCCGGGCCGGGCGTTGGGCCGGGCCCGCCGGTGGGCCCATACTGTCTGCCATGCGTCAGCACACGATCTTCGTCTTTACCTATGGCACCCGGCCCGCCGGCTGCCATGGTCGTGCTGCTTGAGCAACTGACAAGCAACGTTCCAGGCGCCCCGGGCCGACAGGCCCGGGGCGCTCTGGCGTTCCGGGCCCGGTCGGCCCCGGGGAGCCGCACCCCACCGGGAGACCCGCCATGAGCAGCACCGCAACCGCCAGGACCGCCCCCGCCAGGACCGCCGCCGAGGTGACCGGCGCGCACACCGACGAGGCAGCGTCCCTGATCGCGGACGCCCGGACGCGCATCGACGCCCTCGACGACCGGATCATCGGCCTCGTCCAGGAACGGATGGCCGTCTCCACGGTCATCCAGGAGGCCCGGATCACCTCGGGGGGCCGCCGGGTCAGCCTCTCCCGCGAGATGGAGATCCTCGGCCAGTACCGGGACGCGCTGGGCAAGCCCGGCACCTCCCTCGCGATGACACTGCTGGAGCTGTGCCGCGGCCGTGTGTGACACGCCGCAGGTCAGGCGCCCCAAGGGCCGGCAGGGCTGTACGGGCGTATCCCAGTTCGGGCGGACTCTCACCCGTACGGCGCGTGACCGGGCCCCACGCGGCTTCGTTGGTCCCGGTGTCCGCGCCAGCCAGGGGCGGCTTCGGTAAGAAGAAACCACGCGTGGCTCCGCCGGGGCGTGTGGCGTACTGCACGTACGCCGTGGGACCGCGCACCGGCGTGCGTGACCGGTCGGCAGGGGACAGCAGCCCGGTCACCTCAGAAAGCGGCAGGCTTCGGGGACGCCTGAAGCCTGCCGTGTCCAAGGGCCCGTGGACCGGACTTCCGGTCCACGGGCCCTTGTGCGTTCCCGGTCCGTGACCTCAGTGACACCGGTACACCGGTGGCGGCAGCGCCCTCAGTGACCGAGTCGCCGCCTGGCCGTCACGTACAGCACACCGCCCGCCAGCAGCGCGGCCGCCGCGGCACCCGCGGCGGTCCGGGCGCCGGTCCCGGTGGCGGCGAGACGGCCGCCGGTGCCGTGCTGCGGGCCCGTCGGGCCGGTGGCGCCCGTGGAGCCGGAGCCGCCCGACGCGGCACCACCGTCCGTGGAGCCGCCCGCCGAGCCGCTGCCGCCCGCCGAGCCGCTGCCGGTGGACGAGCCCGCCGTGGAGCCCGAGGCGGTGGCACCGGAGTCCCCGGTGCCGGCCGGGTTCAGAACGAGGGCGGCGGTGTTGTTGCCCCGGTCCGGGTCGAACGGCAGCAGCGGGTCCCGCGACCGCGCGTTCCGCACCTCGACCGCCCCGGAGGCCCCCGTCACGGCCTCGACGATCTCCAGGTCGAAGTGCAGTGCGACGTCGGCGTCCTCGCGGACGGCCATCGACGTGTCGCACACATAGCGGGGTGCGCCCGCCTGCTCCTCGCGGTACTGCCCGTCGGCCGTCACACCCCGGCACCTGCCGGGCCATGCGGTGGCCGAGGCGCCCTCGGGGACGGTGAAGTCGACCGTGGCGACGGGCTCGCCCGAGCGGAGGTTGCCGATCCAGGCCGGTCCTTCGTTACGGAAGCCGATGTCGGCGCCGACCGTGCTGCCCGGGGGGCCGGATGCCGTGTCCCCGTACGCGGCGAAGTCGGCGGTGTTCGCGGTGCGGAAGTCGATCTCCTGCTGGTTGTCCCCGGGGTTGAGATCACCGGAGCGGACGGCGGGGGTCTCCTTGAGCGTGAGCACGTTCCCCCTGCTGCCCGGGGTGGACCGCGTTCCGGGCGCCCCCTCGGTGCCGCGTACCGCCGGCCCGGCCTCGTTGATGCGGTAGACCAGGGTGTCGCGGTAGGCGCGCTGCGTGGCCCTGAGCATCAGGGGCTCGGCCGGCTCGTAGACGGCCCCCGCCTCGTAGCTGCCCTCGACGGAGCAGAGCGCGGTGGTCCACACGGGGACGCCCTGGCCGGCGTCGCCCTCGCTGTACACGCAGTTCTCGTACCGCTCGGTGAACTCGATGCCGCGCGTGTACATCAGCGTGAGCACGACACCGTCGGCTGCGCGGGTGCCGTGGTTGGCGAAGGCGAGCGGGAACGGCTGGGCCCGGCCGGGTACGAGCTCCTGCTCCAGCGGGGCCCGCTCCATCACCAGGTCGGGGCCGCCGATCGCGATCCTGGTGGTGAACGGGGTGAACGCCGCGCCGTCCGCCGTACCGGTGATCCGGATCGTGCCGGAGTCCCCGTCCTCGCTGCCCGCGGCGGCGCCGACGCGGAGTTCGGGCAGCGGGTTCGTCCCGGGCGAGAGGCCCGCACCGCGGCAGACGCCGGTCGTGCCGGTGATCTCGCAGTCCGCCCCGCCCTCCGTGGCGAAGGCGGCATCGGCGACGCCCGCGATCCCGCCGAGGTCGAAGGTCACGGTGTACTCGCCCTCGAAGCGGCCGTGCTCCTCGTCCCGGGACGGGTTGTCGACGGTGATCGCGACGGAGGCCTGCCGCGGGCCGCCGCTCGCCGGGTACGGGTACGGATACAGCGCGGTCTCGGCCGGGCCACCGAAGCCCATGACCGGACCGGCGGCGCGGGCCGGGACGCTCAATGCGAGCGATCCGGCGGCCAGCAGACCGGCGGCGGCGAGAGTGCCCACGGCGCGGCGCAGAGCGGCTCTCGGAGTCGTGCTTCTCATCGCGGGACCTTCTGGGGGGGGTCGGTGGGAACTGCGCGGCTGCCGTGGCAGCGACACGAGTTCGACCCCGGGACCATACGAACAGTTGCGCGGGTCCAGGTCACGGATTGAGCACGTCAGGGACAGGCTCCGGGTCGCATGTGAGGGGCGTCACATAAGGAATATGTGAATCCGGGGACAACCATCAAGGCACCTTGCAGGTCATGCATGCGGAACCACCGGTCACATCCGTAACTCGGCTTCACCGGTAGAGCGTGAGGGGCTGCACTCGGAGGGGGGTGCAGCCCCTTCTGCTGTCCGGATCCGCCCCCTACTCCCTCTTCGTGGCCTTCTTCGGCGGCACCGCCGGCATCCCCAGGAACGGCAGCCTGAGCGCGCCGAACGCCTCCTTCGGGACGGCCGGCGCCTGGGGCTCGACCGCCGCCAGCCGTTCGTACCCCTCACCCTGTGCCGGGCGCGGGTCCTGCTCCCCCTTGTTGGGCCAGAAGGACATGGCCCGCTCCGCCTGCGCGGTGATCGTCAGCGACGGGTTGACGCCGAGGTTGGCGGAGACCGCCGACCCGTCGACGACCGAGATGCCCGGGTGGCCGAACAGCCGGTGGTACGGGTCGATGACGCCCTCCTCGGCACTCGCGCCGATCGCGCAGCCGCCGAGGAAGTGCGCGGTGAGCGGGGTGCCCATCAGCTCGCCGATGTTGGAGCCCGGGAAGCCGTTGATCTCGTCGGCGAGCAGCGACGCGCTCTGCGTCGCCTCGGCGATCTGCGTCGGGTTGGGCGCTCCGTGGCCCTGACGGGCGGTGAGTAGCCCCTTCCCGATACCGCCGGGCTTGCGGTACGCGGTCAGGGAGTTGTCCAGCGACTGCATGACGAGGCCGATGATGGTCCGCTCCGACCAGTGCCGGTTGGAGAGCGAGCGCACGGCGAGCGTCGGGTGCTTGGCGATGTTGCCGAGCCAGGCCAGCACCCGATGGGTGCTGTAGGGGACCTGGAGGATGGTCAGGCCGCCCATCGCGTTCGATCCCTTGCCGTAGCGGACCGGTTCGATGTGGGTGCTCTCGTCGGGGTGGATCGACGAGGTGATGGCGACGCCCTTGGTGAAGTCGGCCTTGGTGCCGTGCTTCTTGCGGTAGCGGCGGTCGGAGGTCTGCGCGCCGACGAGGCCTTCGGAGTTGGTCCGGGTCAGCTCGCCGAGGCGGGCCGAGATCAGGGGCAGCAGTCCCTGGTCCTTCATGGTGTGCAGCAGGGTCTGGGTGCCGTACGTGCCCGCCGCCACGACCACCTTGCGTGCGCGCAGCAGGGTGGGCTTCGCCTTCCTGCGCCGGTCGGTCGGGACGGTGGAGACGTGGTAGCCGCCCTCGGGGTCGTCCCTGATCGCGACGACGGACGTCATCGGGTGGATGACCGCCCCGGCCTTCTCCGCGAGGTGGAGGTAGTTCTCGTTGAGGGTGTTCTTCGCACCGTGCCGGCAGCCGGTCATGCACTCGCCGCATTCGGTGCAGGCCTTGCGGGCCGGTCCCGCGCCGCCGAAGTACGGGTCGGCGACGGTGCCGCCGGGCTTCGCCTTCGCCGTGCCGTCGGCGTCCTTGCCGTCGCCGAAGAAGACGCCGACCGGGGCGAGGTGGAAGGTGTCGCCGACACCCATGGCCTCGGCGGTCGCCTTCAGGTGGACGTCCGAGGGTGTCATCGTCGGGTTGAGCCGGACCCCGAGCATCCGCGTGGCCTGGTCGTAGTACGGCTTCAGCTCGTCCTGCCAGTCGGTGATGTGCGCCCACTGCCGGTCCTCGAAGAACGGTGCCGGGGGCACGTACAGCGTGTTGGCGTAGTTGAGCGAGCCGCCGCCGACACCGGCGCCGGCCAGCACCATCACGCTGCCGAGCAGGTGCACGCGCTGGATGCCGAAGAGGCCGAGGGCGGGGGCCCAGAGGTAGTTCTTCAGGTCCCAGGAGTTCTTGGGCAGCGTGCCGGGGGTGAAGCGGCGGCCCGCTTCCAGGACGCCGACCCGGTATCCCTTCTCGGAAAGCCGCAGCGCCGACACCGCGCCACCGAAGCCCGAACCGACGATCAGGACGTCGTAGTCGTACGCGGCGTCGTCGTCGGCCGAGCCGGCCGGTCCGGCCTGATTCTGGGCAGGGCTGTCCTGGGACATGGCTCTCCTCGGTACGAAAAGGACAGGAATGCTGCGGTGGTGCTGGGCTCAGCGCAGGCGGAAGGCCTTCATCGCCTTGAGACTGGTGCTCATGAACGCCGCGTACTTCGCGTCGTCCATTCCGAAGGACGGGGCCAGCGGGATCAGCCGCTGCTGGGCGACCGTCTGGGCCTCGGTGTACTTGAGGATGCCCTCGGAGCCGTGACGGCGGCCGAGGCCGGAGTCCTTCATGCCGCCCATCGGGGACTGCACGCTGCCGTACGCGGGGGCGTACCCCTCGTTGATGTTGACCGTGCCGGTCCGCAGCCGGGCGGCGACCTGGTGGCCGCGCCTGCCGTCCTTGGTCCAGACGCTCGAGTTGAGGCCGTACGGGGTGGCGTTGGCCAGGGCGACGACTTCGTCCTCGTCGCTGAAGCGGTAGACGGACACGACCGGTCCGAAGGTCTCCTCGGTGCAGACGGCCATCGGGGCCTCGACGCCGTCGAGGATGGTCGGCTCGTAGAACAGCGGGCCGATGTCGGGGCGGGCGACACCGCCCGCGACGAGCTTGGCGCCCTTCTCGACGGCCTCGGCGACGTGCCGGCTGACGGTCTCCAGCTGGCGCTCGCCGACGAGCGAGCCCATGTCGGCGCCGTACGCGAGGGAGTTGCCGAGCCGCATCGCCTTCGTACGGGCGGCGAACCGGGCCACGAAGTCGTCGGCGACGGACTCGTGGACGTACAGCCGCTCGATGGAGATGCAGAGCTGGCCGGCGGAGGAGAAGCAGGCGCGGACGGCGCCGGCGGCGGCCTTCTCCACGTCGGCGTCCTTCAGGACGAGCATGGCGTTCTTGCCGCCGAGCTCCAGCGAGACGCCGACGAGCCGGGCCGCGGCGCCCTGGGCGACCTCGCGGCCGGTGCGGGTGGAGCCGGTGAACGAGACGTAGTCGGCGTGCTTGACGACCTCGGGGCCGACGACGGGGCCGTCACCGAGGACGACCTGGAACACCTCGGCCGGAAGCCCGGCCTCGATGAGCAGGTCACGGGCCCACAGCGCGGTCAGCGCGGTCTCCGTGTCGGGCTTCATCACGACGGCGTTGCCGGCGACGAAGGCGGGCAGCGCGTCGCCGACGGAGAGTTCGAGGGGGTAGTTCCACGGTGCGATCTGGCCGATGACGCCGCGCGGCTGGCGCAGCTCGGTGACCTTGGTGAGGGTCGGTACGACTCCGGTGTGCCGCTTCGGCTTCAGATAGGCGCTCGCCCTGCGGCCGTAGTGCCGGGCGGCGACGGAGACGGCCAGCACCTCCTCGTGGGCGTGCAGCCGGGCCTTGCCGGTCTCCAGCTGGATGAGGTCGAGGACCTCCGACTGGCGGTCGAGGACGAGGTCGTGGAAGCGCAGCAGCACGGCGGCCCTGGCGCGCACGGGCATCGCGGCCCAGGCGGGCTGGGCGGCGCGGGCACGCTCGAAGGCGGTGGCCACGTCCTCGGGGGTGGACTCGGGCAGGTCGGCCAGCTTCTCGCCGGTGAAGGGGGTGTGGTTGGCCGTACGGCCGGAGCCGACGACGCCGCGGGTCAGCTGGGCGATCACCTCGGGCGTCACGACATCGGCGGCCGTGCGCACGCCCGCGGGCGCGACGGCCACCGGGTTGGTGCCGGCAACCGCGGCGGAGGTGGGCGTGGAGGCCTGCGAGTCCGTCATGAGGGCGAGAGTACGTCGAGCCGGATGCTTTGGGTACCCGTGGGTAACAGCTTTTCACACTCCCCACAACACCCCTCGACGACCGCCCACCGATCGAGCCAGTGATCACTGGCGGCATAACCGCTGATCAGGTGGTATCTCCCTCGGTATCACCGGCCGGGAAGGCCCCGCCGGAGCCGGACCCTCTCAGTCGGAATCGGCCGGCGCGCGCCAGCTGCGCAGCATCGTGGCGAACCGGTCCCGGGTGATGTCCCAGTCGGCCTCCGGCCCCGTCATGTACAGCGCGTACTCCGGGCCGCCCTCCTGCGCGTAGTACATCTGGTCGATGGCGTGCCGCTGGGAGCCGTCCTTCTCGGTCCAGGTGAACTCCCAGATGGATCCGGGGCAGTCCCGGTAGACGTTGGAGTTCATCTCCACGCTCCGGTACTCCGGCAGCCGCTTGCTCAGGCTCGTCTCCAGGTTCTGCATGTGCGTGTACGAGTCCTCGAAGTCGGGCGCCGGGTCCACGCTGACGCGGAGGTAGTGCACGCCGTCGTCCGGGGTGTAGTCGATGTTGGTGCCCTCCACCCGGCGCTCCCATCCGATCGGCATGAGGATGCTGAACCCGGCGGGGTCCTGCACCCGCCGCCAGCCGTCCGGTACGCCCTCCTTCGCCGGGTCCGACTCGGTGGTGGGAGTGGGCGTGGGCGTCGGCTTGGTACTGGGGGTGACCGGGCCCGGCGACCGGGTGCCGTGCGATGCCTTGCCGCCGCTGCCCTCGTCCGTACGGTTCGCGTACATCATCGCGGCGATGCCCGCGCCGCCGCCCACCAGGGCCGCCAGCGCGATGACCACGACCGTGGTGCGCCAGCGGCTGCGCCGGGCCACCGGCGCGGAGCCGGGGGCGGGGAGGGGCCCGGGGTAGGGCAGCCGGGCCGTGCCGCCGTTCGGTATCCCGCCACCGGAGGCGCCGTCGGCGCCCATCGCGTGCAGGGCCTCCTCGGGGACCCGCTGGGTGGGGACGTATGCCTGGGCCGACCGGGGCTCCCGCCCCTCCATGGCCTCCAGCAGCATCCGCTCGGCCTCAGCGGCCGAGGGCCGCTCCTCGGGTTCCTTGCGGAGCAGCGCCGTGATGACGTGGGCGAGCGCCCCGGCCCGGGCAGGCAGCGGCGGTTCCTCGGTGACGACGGCCTGCATCGTGGAGATCGGCGAGGTGCGGCGGAACGGCGAGCGTCCCTCGACCGCGGTGTACAGCGTGGCGCCCAGCGACCACAGGTCGGATGCGGGGCCCGGGTCGCCGCCGCGGACCCGTTCCGGTGCCAGGTAGTCGATGGAGCCGACCAGTTCACCGGTCCTGGTGATGGTCGAGTCGCCTTCTATCGCCGCGATCCCGAAGTCGGTGAGCAGCACCCGGCCGTCCCGGGCGAGCAGGACGTTGCCCGGCTTCACATCGCGGTGCAGCACCCCGGCACTGTGCGCGGCGCGCAGGGCGCCCAGCACGTGGAGTCCGATCCTGGCGGCCTCGCGCGGGTCGATCTCGCCGGATTCCTTGGCCTGGTCGGCAAGTGACGGGCCGTCGACGTACTGCATGACGATCCACGGCCGGTGGTCGTACTCGATCACGTCATGGACGGTGACCACGGCGGGGTGCGTGATGCGGGCGGCGGCGCGGGCCTCCTTCTGGGTACGCGCGTGCAGCACGATCCGGTCGGCCTCGGCCACGTACAGCCCGGCGGTCAGCTCCTTGACCGCGACGGTGCGGTGCAGCACCTCGTCGTGGGCGCGCCAGACCTTGCCCATGCCGCCGCGTCCCAGGACTTCGCCGAGCCGGTACCTCCCGGCCAGCAGCAGTCCCGCTTCCGTGCCCTGTGATCGATCCACGTGTCCCCGCCCCGTTCCTTCGGATGACAGGTTACGGAGGGGAAGTACGGCCACGGAACCTCGCACCGCTCACGAGATCGCACTGTGATGCTTGTCGCTCCCGGACCGCGCCCCTGTGCAACCGCCGCACTTCACTACGTCACACGGTAGGAGGCGGTGGCCTGTTGGTAGATCTCGGTCACCTTGTCGCGCTGGTCCTCCGGGCCGACGACCTGGAGAATGTGGTAGCGACCCTTGACGATCATCACGAGGTTGCGCACGTAGACCTCGCGGCCGCCGGCCTCCTGCCAGGTGAACTGGCCCTCCGCCATGGCCTGCCGGCCGACGTCGATCCGGCGCAGCCCGCTCGCCGACGCCCAGCTGGAGTCGCGGAACTGCTTCAACTCCGGCTCCTTGTTCCGCTGGTAGTCGAGCGGGTCGCCGCCGTTCTCCTTCACCGTGTCGCGTCCCGGGACGACGAGGAGGCTGAAGCCGTCGCTGCCGTAACGGATCTGACGGTCCGCGTTGGCGGGGCTGCGCTGCCAGCCCTTGGGCGCCCCGACCTCGAAGCCCTCGGCGTCCTTGCGCAGGGCGTAGCCGGGTGCGAGTGCGACGGCGGAACGGCTGGTCTGCGGCTGCTGCGCGCCGGAGGAGCCCGAGGGGGACGGCTCCCCGGAGTCCTGGCCGCCCGGCTCCGGCGCTCCGGACGCGGTGCGGGAGGGCGTGGCGCCTGTCCCGGACTCCGTACCGGACTTGGGCATGAACATCACCGCGTACGCGACCGCCGCGACCAGGAGCAGCAGGACCAGGACGAGCAGCAGCCGGCCCAGCCTGCGCGGTGCGCGTTCCCCGCCCTGCTGCGGGCGGGGCGGGGTGCGCAGCGCCTTGGGGCCCTTGGGCTCACGGGGCGGCCTGGGCACCCTGGGCTCGTGCGGCTGGAGCGTGGGCCGCTCCGCGGGTTCCAGCCGTTCCTTGGTGTGGCGGTGCCGGCCGTGCGCGGCCCCGCCCCGGCGGCCGCGGCGCTTGCGGACGAGTTCACCACGGCGGCGGACGACGGGCAGCCGGGTGGCGTCGGCGGAGGGCAGCGTCACGACGTCGAGACCGGCCTCCGGCTCGGGCGCCGACCGCACGAGGGAGCGCAGCCAGCCGCGCAGTTCCTCGAAGTCCGGTCGCTCGGAGGGGTCCTGGCGCAGCAGCGACTCGACTACGGGCCGCAGCGCGCCGCACTCCTCGGCGAAGGCGGGCGGCTCACCGCAGACCATCTGGACGAGCTCGGCGGCGTTCTCCTCCGGGTACGGGGCGTGGCCCTGTACGGCGCGGTAGAGCAGCGCGCCCAGCGCCCAGAGGTCGGTGGACGGGCCGATGGGCGGTGCCAGCTGCCAGTTCTCGTGGACCGGTCCTGCCTGCTCGGGCGCCCAGCGCTCGGTGACCGCGCCGACGACGGCGATCCGGGCCTGCCGGGCGCGCTCGGCGGCGAGGGTGGTGGCGGGGCCGCGGTAGGCGGACGTGTCACGGCTTCCGGCGACGATCTCGTCCCAGCGGCCCGGGGAGGCCTCCCTGGTGGTGGCCGGCAGCCGCGGGTGGACGTCCGGGGTGGCGCCGAGGCGCCGGGAGTCGGCGCGCAGGGCGTCCTCGTTGGAGCCCCCGGCGGGCACCGGGCGCCCACGGCCGGGGCCGTCGTCCCAGGAACCGGTCAGATGGAGCCGCCGGGGCGGCGGGCCGTCGTCACCCTCGTCGTCGTACGGATCCTCGTCGTCGTACAGGTCCTCGTCGTACGCGTCCGGGGCGCCGGGGCGGCTGAGAGGCTGGTGCGGGTGGGCGGGGCGCTGGACCGGAAGGGTGCCGGTGTCCTGGGCCTCGCCCGAAGCGGCCCGGCGCTCCTCGCCGAGGCGGGCGGCAGCGCGGGCGCCCGCACGGTACGCGGCGATGGCACCCGCCCGCGCGGCCCGCGCCTGAGCGCTGCCTGCGGCCTCGGAGGCGGGGACGGGCACGGTGGCGGGCGGCGTGAGCGACGGCTGCCGCACGGATGCCGGCTCGTCGGCTCCGTAGGGCTGCGCGGGACCGTCCCCGGCCCCCGCCTCGATGGCCGCGGGCCCACGGGAACCGGGCACGGCGGGCGGGCCGTACGGATCGTCGCGCCCGGGCTCGACGGCGGGCGGGCCGTACGGATCGTCGGGCTCGGACTCAACGGCGGGAGGGCCGTACGGATCGGTGCCGCCCGACTCGACCGCGGGGCCGCCGTAGCCGCCCTCACCGTCGCCGTCGTCGTCGGCACGCGGCACCGGTACGTATCCACAGAGCGCCTCCTCGGCCGCCCCGGCCGCCAGGCCGGTCAGCACGACGCGTCCGTCGTCGCAGATGAGCACCGTGCGCACGGTGATGTTGCGGTGGGTCCAGCCGTGCGCGTGCAGGACGCGCAGCGCGGTCAGGACGTCGGAGCCGATCTCGGCGGCCCGGTACGGATTGAGCGGGCGCTCCGCAAGAAGGGCCGCCAGCGGCCGGGCCGCGACCAGTTCGCTCACTATCCAGAGCGAACCCGCCTCGGCGAACACGTCGAAGACCTGGTCCAGGCGTGGGTGGTCGGGCACCTGGGCCGCCGCCTGGGCGGCCTCGATGGCGCGCCGCACCGCCGGATCGCTGGACCGCCGCACCGTGCGCCCGCCGGCGCGCCGCGCCGCCGTGGGCAGCCCGTCCGCGTCGAGCACCTCGGCGTCCACGACCTCGGGCAACGGCACCTGACGGACCAGTACCTCCTGGCCGCTGTACGTGTCGAACGCCCGGGTCTCGACCAGTTCGTACTCGTCGGACGGAGGCAGCGGAAGGCGGTAGCGGTCGGCAAGTACCCGACCCGCATAGTCGTCCACGACGCCTCCCCAGAGCGCGCTGTCCCCCGGTCACGTAGACCGCACGAAACCGTCAATTGCGGTCACTTACTGTGCAATTGACTTGCGGCTTCGGCTGCGCACGGTCTTCGAGCTCTCACAATACGTGGCAAGAGGCGACCGCGCGGCAGGGTCGGCGCAACCCGGCCGCACGGCTTCCCTCAGTCGAGCGGCTTGAACGTGTCGAACGCCGTCTTGCGCATGGTCCGGCACTCCGCGCTGTCCCACTCACCGGCCTTGCAACTGATCATGATCGCGTACCCATGACCGACGTCGACCTTGAATCCCCGGTTGAGCACCCGGACCCGCTGTCCCTGCTGCGTACGCTCGAACTGCCAGTCGGCGACGGTCGGGTAGCCGTTGTACTGCACCTTGTTTATGCCGACGTGGTGGTAGTTGTTGCTGGTGCCCGCGACAGCGGCCCTGGCGGCGTTCCACGCAGCGGCGGCGTCGCCGCCGGGCGAGCCGGTGTAGTCGACCTGAATCCGGGGGAAGCCGCCGCCGGCGTTGTAGATGGCACCGGAGTTGGCGCCCGCCGTCTGGTCGAAGCGGAAGTCCTCGGGCATCGCCATGGAGAAGTGGTACTTCTTGTTCTCCACCAGCCGGAACCCGGCGGGCACGGCGTCACCGGCCTCGTCACCCTTCGAGCCGTCCGATCCCGTGCCCGGGTCGTCGTCCGTACCCTGAGTGCCGCTCTTCCCGCCGTCGTCCGTGCCCTTGTCCTGCTCCTTGCCGCTGCCCTGTTCCGTGCCGGCCGATCCGCCGGAGCCGCTGCCCGCGGAGGATCCGGCCGAGGCGGACGCACCGCCCTTGGCCTTGCCGGCGTTGTCGGAGCCCTTGTCGTCCCCGCCGAGCGTGAGCGCGAGGACCGTGCCGAGCACGGCGAGCACGATGACGGCCGCGATGATCGCCAGCGTGCGGCGCGGCACCACGTCCGTGAGGGACGCGCGGGGCGGGGTGACCGGCGAGGTGGCCGGACGCGGCGGCGGTACGGCCCCCGAGGGGGAGGCCGTGGCGGTCACGGGGGCCGTGGCCGGCCGGGCCGGAACGGAGGCCACGGCGCCGGCACCGGCGGCCGCGACGGGTGCCGCCTTCGCGTTCCGTGCGGAGCGCAGTGCCCCGCGCAGCCGGTCCCTGGCTCCCTCACCCGTCTCACCGGACTTCTGCGCCGCCTTGGGCGGGGCGTCGGCCACGTTCTTGGGGAGCGCCATCACCTGGGTGGCGTCGGCCGGCGGCGGCACCGGGACCTTCGGCTGCTCCGGGGCGTCGATCACGTCGTTGAGCAGGGCGCGCGCGCCCGCGTCGTCGAGCCGCTGCTCGGGGTCCCGGGCCAGCAGCCCGTAGATGACCTCCTCCAGCGGTCCCGCGTTCTTCGGCGGGTCCAGCGGCTCGGTCATCACAGCGGTCAGGGTCGCGATCGCGGACCCCTTGTCGTACGGCGGGCAGCCCTCGACGCTCGCGTACAGCAGTCCGCCGAGCGACCACAGGTCGGCGGGCGGGCCGGGCTTGTGCCCACGGGCCCGCTCCGGCGAGATGTACGAGGGAGCCCCGACGAGCATGCCGGTGGAGGTGACCGACGGGTCGCCCTCGACCTGGGCGATGCCGAAGTCCGTCAGCACGACCCGGCCGTCCTCGGCGATGAGCACGTTGGACGGCTTCACGTCGCGGTGCAGGATGCCCTCGCGGTGCGCCGAGCGCAGCACGTCGAGGATGGCGAGGCCGACCTCGGCCGCCCGCTTCGGCGTCAGGACGCCGTCCTCGCGCACCGCCTCGGCCAGCGACTTGCCCTCGATGAGTTCCATGACGATCCACGGCCGGTCGTCCTCGTCGACCACGTCGTAGACGGTGACCGCGCCGTTGTTGCGGATCCGGGCGATCGCCTTCGCCTCGCGCAGTGTGCGCGTGATGAGCCGGCGCTTCTCGTCGTCGTCGATGGCCGAGGGGAACCGCAGTTCCTTGACCGCGACCGTGCGGCCCAGCGTCTCGTCGACGGCTCGGTGGACCGTGCCCATTCCACCCCGGCCGAGCACCTCTCCGAGCCGGTACCGCCCCGCGAGAAGACGTCCGTCCTTGTCCCGTTGGGGCTCCCGTGCCTGCTCCGCCTCCGACATGCGTCCCCTCTGCGATCAACCCGCCCTGGCAGAGCGTTCATTGTCCCTCACCCCGGGACCGGTCCTGGTGCCGGGTCCGGGGACCGTCATGACAGGGCCGGCGGAAGGGATTCGCGGCCTGCCCGTACCGGGCGGACCGCTGCCGCGCCACGCACGCGAACCCCTGCGAACCCCTGCCCAGCGAACCACATCTCACGCGGGCATCCCCCTGCCTACCACGGCTCGTCGTGCACAGCGACGTTCCGAACCGCTGTATTCCCGGGGCGATCCGCCGGCCTGTCGCACGACGGAGGGCAGTTGGACGCCCCCCCTCTGCGATTTCCGCACGCCCCTAGATCGGCACGATGTCCGGCGCTCCCAGCCGTGCCGCGTCCGCCGTCAGGTCGTCGGGCTGACGCTGCGACTCCCGTTCCGCCTCCACCCGCTTCTCGTAGTACGCGACCTCGCGCTCGATCCTGCCCTTGTCCCAGCCGAGGACCTGCGCCATCAGCTCCGCGCACAGCCGTGCGGAGCGTGTGCCCCGGTCGAAGGTCTCGATGGAGATCCGGGTGCGCCGGGTCAGTACGTCGTCGAGATGGCGGGCCCCCTCGTGCGAGGCCGCGTACACGATCTCGGCCTTCAGGTAGTCGTCGGCTGCCGGCAGTGGTTCGCCCAGTACCGGGTCGGCGACGATCAGCTCCAGGATCTCCTCGGTCATGGAGCCGTACCGGTTCAGCAGATGCTCCACCCGGGCGACGTGGAGGCCGGTCCGGGCGGCGATCCTGGCCCGTGCGTTCCACAGGGCCCGGTAGCCCTCGGCGCCCAGCAGCGGGATGTCCTCCGTGACGCACTCCGCGACGCGCTGGTCGAGGCCGTGCACCGCCTCGTCGACGGCGTCCTTGGCCATCACCCGGTACGTCGTGTACTTCCCGCCCGCGACGACGACGAGGCCCGGCACCGGGTGCGCCACCGTGTGCTCGCGCGACAGCTTGCTGGTCGCGTCCGACTCACCGGCCAGCAGCGGGCGCAGCCCCGCGTAGACGCCCTGGACGTCGTCCCTGGTCAGCGGGGTGGACAGGACCGAGTTGACGTGTTCGAGCAGATAGTCGATGTCCGCACTGGACGCGGCAGGGTGCGCCTTGTCCAGGTCCCAGTCCGTGTCCGTCGTCCCGACGATCCAGTGCCGTCCCCACGGGATGACGAAGAGCACGGACTTCTCCGTCCGCAGGATCAGGCCCGTGGAGGAGTGGATGCGGTCCTTCGGGACGACCAGGTGGATGCCCTTGGAGGCCCGTACGTGGAACTGGCCGCGCTCGCCGATCAGCGCCTGGGTGTCATCCGTCCAGACTCCCGTGGCATTGACCACCTGTTTGGCCCTGACCTCGTACTCGCCGCCCCCCTCGACGTCCTCCACCCGGGCGCCGACGACGCGCTCGCCCTCCCGGAGGAAGCCGGTCACCCGTGCGTGGTTCGCCACCTGCGCGCCGTACCCGGCGGCGGTGCGCACCAGCGTGGCGACATAGCGGGCATCGTCCATCTGGGCGTCGTAGTACTGCAGGGCCCCCACCAGGGCGTCCTTCTTCAGCGCGGGCGCGACCCGCAGGGCGTGGCGGCGGGAGAGGTGCCGGTGTGTGGGCAACCCCCTGCCGTGCCCGGACGACACCGACATCGCGTCGTACAGCGCGACGCCCGAACCGGCGTACAGCCGCTCCCAGCCCTTGTGCTGCAACGGGTAGAGGAACGGCACCGGCTTCACCAGGTGCGGGGCGAGCCGCTCCAGCAGCAGCCCGCGCTCCTTCAGTGCCTCGCGGACGAGCGCGAAGTCGAGCATCTCCAGATAGCGCAGCCCGCCATGGATCAGCTTGCTCGACCGGCTCGACGTGCCGGACGCCCAGTCGCGCGCCTCGACCAGGCCGGTCGAGAGCCCTCTCGTCACCGCGTCCAGCGCCGTCCCGGCGCCGACCACGCCCGCCCCCACGACCAGCACGTCCAGTTCGCGCTCGGCCATCGCGGCGAGCGCCTGAGCGCGCTCCGCAGGTCCCAGTGTCGCTGTCCTCACTGCTGCCTCCCGGTAGATCGGGGTGGTCCGGCACGGGGATGCGGTCCGACCGCGGGGTCGGATGCCCGTGCCCACCTCTCGATTCTGTCCGCGCTCGGCGACTTCAGCCACCGCCTGTGGACAACACCCGGACGATCACGGCCCCACAATGCGACATATAGGTCATATTTACGCCTAGTCTGACATTGCGCTGTCCCCAGCAGTTGCGCTTTCTCTCCTCATGGTCATAGGCCGACCGCCACCCCTCATGTGCCGGTCGGTCTCAGGGAAGGACGGCCACCCACGTGCCTGCAGACCTCGCCGTCATCGGACTCGGTCACCTCGGCCTGCCCCTCGCCCAAGCCGCAGTCGCCGCCGGTATCCAGACCATCGGCTACGACACCGACCCCCGGGCCTTCGCGGAGCTCTCCGCGGGCCGTACCCCCGTCGAGGGTTCGCTCACCGCCTCCGACGTCCGCCGGATGCTCTCGGGCGGATTCCGCCCCACCACCAACCAGGCCGAGCTGGGCCGGGTCCGTACCGCCGTGATCTGCGCGCCCACCCCCCTGGGCCCCGACCGCGCCCTCGACCTCACCGGCGTGGGCGACGCGGCCCGCGCCCTGGCGGCCCGGCTGCGCCCGCACACCACCGTGCTGCTGGAATCGGCCGTACCCCCGGGCACCACCGAGAACTACCTGCTCCCCCTGCTCGAAGAGGGCTCCGGGCTGCGCGGCGGACGCGACTTCCACCTCGCCCACTCCCCCAGCCGCCTCGACCCCGGCAACCGCGCCCACGTCTACGCCAACACCCCCAAGGTCATCGGCGGCCTCACCCCCGCCTGCACCGAATCGGCCGCCGCCTTCTACAGCCGGCTCACCGACAAGGTCGTCCGCGCCCGCGGCCCGCGCGAGGCCGAGATGACAAAGGTCCTGGAGACCAACTTCCGACACGTCAACATCGCGCTGGTCAACGAGATGGCCGTGCTCTGCCACGACCTCGGCGTCGACCTGTGGGACGTCATCCGGTGCGCCGAGACCAAGCCCTTCGGCTTCCAGCCCTTCCGCCCCGGCCCCGGCGTCGGCGGCCACGGCGCCCCGGTCGACCCGGGCTACCTCCCGTACAACAGCCGCACCCCAGGACACCCGCTGCGGATGGTCTCGCTCGCCCAGGAGATCAACGACCGGATGCCGCAGTACGTGATCCAGCGCTGCGCCACCCTCCTCAACGAGCACGGGAAGTCCGTGCGGGGCGCCCGGATCCTCCTCCTCGGCGTCACCTACAAGCCCGACCTCGCCGACCAGGAGGCCTCCCCCGCCCGCGAGATCGCCACCCGGCTCATGGACATGGGGGCCCAGATCGGCTACCACGATCCGCACGTCCTGGACTGGCGCGTACGCGAACTCCCGGTCCCGCGTGCCGATTCGCTGTACGAGGCGGCCTCCAGCGCCGATCTGACGGTGCTGCTCCAGCATCACCGCACCTACGACCTCCAGGGCCTGGCGGTGAAGGCGCAGCTCCTCCTCGACACCCGTGGCGCGACTCCGGCGGGGGCCGCGCACCGGCTCTGATCGCAGTTCTCCCAAGGATTCCGGTGGGTCATTGTCGGAACCGGCTGCTAGCCTGCGGCGTCACTCATCGCACACTCGTGCGCAGCCGTCCCAGGGGGAACCCACCATGAGCACGCCCGTACCACCGCCGAACCAGCCGTACGACGCCCAGCCCGGTCAGCCGCAGCCGGGCAACCCGTACGCCGCCCACCCCGGGCAGCCGCAGCCCGGCGCCCCGACCGGCAACCCGTTCGCGGGCCAGCAGCCCGTCGGCGCCCCCTTCGGCGGCGGCGCGCCGTTCGCCCCGGTGGCACCGGCGCGCAACAACGTGGGTCTCGGCATACTCGTGGCGTTCGTCGCCGCCATCGTCGCCGCCGGCATCTACGGTGCGATCATCGGCGCCACGAAGCACGAGATCGGCTACGCGGCCGTGGGCGTCGGCGCCATCGTCGGCTTCGCCGCGGGCAAGCTCGGCGGCCGCAACCCCGCACTGCCGGTCATCAGTGGTCTCTTCGCGCTGATCGGTGTCTACGGCGGGCAGCTGCTCGGTGAGGCGATCATCATCAGCAAGCAGGCCCCGTACTCCGTCTCGGAGATCTTCCTGGAGCACTTCAGCGACCTGAACACGGTGTGGAAGGCCGACTCCGACTTCATCAGCGTCATCTTCTTCCTGGTCGCCGCCGCGGTGGCGTTCTCCACGGCCAAGAAGACGTCCGACTAGTCGCGGCCCGCACGCAGGACACACGGGAGGGCCCGGACGGCGATCACACGATCGCGGTCCGGGCCCTCCCGTCATACTCCTGGCGCTCAGCGGCGGTGCTGCGAGTCCGCCACCGTCACCTCGACGCGCTGGAACTCCTTGAGGTCGCTGTACCCCGTCGTCGCCATCGCCCGGCGCAGGGCGCCGAAGATGTTCATCGAGCCGTCGGGCGTGTGCGAAGGACCGGTGAGGACCTCCTCCGTCGTGCCGACGGAGCCGAGGTCGACCAGCTTGCCGCGCGGCACGTCCTCGTGGACGGCCTCCATGCCCCAGTGACGGCCGCGGCCCGGCGCGTCCGTCGCGCGGGCGAGCGGGGAGCCCATCATCACGGCGTCCGCGCCACAGGCGACGGCCTTCGGGATGTCGCCGGACCAGCCGACCCCGCCGTCCGCGATCACGTGCACGTAGCGGCCGCCGGACTCGTCCATGTAGTCACGGCGGGCACCGGCCACGTCCGCGACCGCGGTCGCCATCGGGACCTGGATGCCGAAGACGTTGCGCGTGGTGTGCGCGGCGCCGCCGCCGAAGCCGACGAGGACACCGGCCGCGCCCGTACGCATGAGGTGCAGGGCCGCGGTGTACGTGGCACAGCCGCCGACGATCACCGGAACGTCCAGCTCGTAGATGAACTGCTTCAGGTTGAGCGGCTCGGCCGCACCCGAGACGTGCTCGGCGGAGACCGTCGTACCGCGGATGACGAAGATGTCCACGCCCGCGTCGACGACGGCCTTGGAGAACTGGGCGGTGCGCTGCGGGGAGAGCGCGGCGGCGGTGACGACACCGGAGTCACGCACCTCCTTGATGCGCTGCCCGATCAGCTCCTCCTGGATGGGGGCGGAGTAGATCTCCTGGAGCCGGCGGGTCGCGGACTCGACGGGCATCTCGGCGATCTCGTCGAGGAGCGGCTGCGGGTCGGCGTGCCGGGTCCACAGGCCTTCCAGGTTGAGCACGCCGAGGCCGCCGAGCTCACCGATGCGGATGGCGTGCTGCGGGGAGACCACGGAGTCCATGGGAGCGGCCAGGAACGGCAGCTCGAAGCGGTAGGCGTCGATCTGCCAGGCGATCGAGACCTCCTTCGGGTCGCGGGTCCGGCGGCTCGGGACGACGGCGATGTCGTCGAATGCGTATGCCCGGCGGCCGCGCTTGCCGCGCCCGATCTCGATCTCAGTCACGATGGTGTGGCCTTTCCCTCTACGTCTGCGTGTCCAGTATCCCCGACACATGGGTGAGGGGCGGTCCCGGGAACCCTGGACCGCCCCTCACCTGCGCTGTCGCGTTACTTCTTGCTGTAGTTCGGTGCTTCGACCGTCATCTGGATGTCGTGCGGGTGGCTCTCCTTGAGACCCGCGGAGGTGATCCGCACGAAACGGCCCTTGCTCTCCATCTCGTCGATGGACACCGCGCCCACGTACCCCATCGTCTGGCGGAGACCGCCGATGAGCTGGTGCAGCACGTTGGCCAGCGGGCCGCGGTAGGGCACCTGGCCCTCGATGCCCTCGGCGATCAGCTTCTCGTCGGAGGACACCTCGGCCTGGAAGTAGCGGTCCTTCGAGTAGGAGCGGCCCTGTCCGCGTGACTGCATCGCGCCCAGCGAACCCATGCCGCGGTACGACTTGAACTGCTTGCCGTTGATGAAGAGCAGCTCGCCCGGCGACTCCTCGCAGCCGGCGAGCAGGGAGCCCAGCATCACACTGTCGGCGCCGGCGGCGAGCGCCTTGCCGATGTCGCCGGAGTACTGGAGGCCGCCGTCGCCGATGACCGGGATGCCCGCGGCACGGGCGGCCAGCGCGGCCTCGTAGATCGCGGTGACCTGCGGGACGCCGATGCCGGCGACCACCCGGGTGGTGCAGATCGAACCGGGTCCGACGCCCACCTTCACGCCGTCCACGCCGGCGTCGATCAGGGCTTGGGCGCCGTCGCGGGTCGCGACGTTGCCGCCGATGACGTCCACGTTCACGGCCGACTTGATCTTCGCCATCCAGTTGAGGGCGTTGCTGTTGTGGCCGTGCGAGGTGTCGACGATCAGGAAGTCCACCCCGGCACCGGCCAGCGCCTGGGCGCGGTCCAGCGCCTCCGGGCTGGCACCGACGGCTGCGCCGACGAGCAGACGGCCCTCGGCATCCTTGGCCGCACCCGGGTACTGCTCGGCCTTCTTGAAGTCCTTGACCGTGATGAGGCCCTTGAGGATGCCCGCCTCGTCGACCAGCGGCAGCTTCTCGATCTTGTGGCGGCGCAGCAGCTCCATGGCGTCCACGCCGGAGATACCGACGCGGCCCGTGACCAGCGGCATCGGCGTCATGACCTCGCGCACCTGGCGCGAGCGGTCCGACTCGAAGGCCATGTCACGGTTGGTGACGATGCCGAGCAGCTTGCCCGCCGGGTCGGTGACCGGGACGCCGCTGATGCGGAACTTGGCACAGAGCGCGTCGGCCTCGCCGAGCGTGGCGTCCGGGCTGACCGTGATCGGGTCGGTGACCATGCCGGACTCGGACCGCTTCACCAGGTCGACCTGGTTGACCTGGTCCTCGACCGAGAGGTTGCGGTGCAGTACGCCGACGCCGCCCTGACGGGCCATGGCGATGGCCATGCGGGCCTCGGTCACCTTGTCCATCGCGGCGGAGAGCAGCGGGATGTTCACGCGTACGTTCCGCGAGATGAGCGTCGAGGTGTCGACCGCGTTCGGCAGCACCTCGGACGCGCCCGGCAGCAGCAGCACGTCGTCGTATGTCAGCCCGAGCGTCGCGAACTTCTCGGGCACTCCGTCGACGTTTGCAGTCATGACACCTTCCCCAAATGGCCTTGATCGGTGCGGATGTCCATGCTAACGGCCTCTGGAGGTGTCTCATTCCACGGGCAAGATCACCAACAGGTTCTGTAGCTTTCTACGGCCCGGGCAGGGCTCGTGGTCACTGTCCCGCGAGCGCCCGCAGCCGGCTCAGCGCACGATGCTGGGCGACCCGGACGGCACCCGGTGACATGCCGAGCATCTGTCCGGTCTCCTCGGCGGTGAGCCCGACGGCGACCCGCAGGACCAGCAGCTCGCGCTGGTTCTCCGGAAGGTTGGCGAGGAGCTTCTTGGCCCAGGCGGCATCGCTGCTGAGCAGCGCCCGCTCCTCGGGTCCGAGCGAGTCGTCCGGCCGCTCCGGCATCTCGTCGGAGGGCACCGCCGTCGATCCCGGGTGCCGCATCGCCGCCCGCTGGAGGTCGGCCACCTTGTGGCCGGCGATGGCGAAGACGAAGGCTTCGAAGGGCCTGCCGGTGTCCTTGTAGCGCGGCAGCGCCATCAGCACCGCGACACAGACCTCCTGCGCCAGGTCCTCCACGAAGTGACGGGCATCACCGGGCAGCCGGTTGAGCCGGGACCTGCAGTAGCGCAGCGCGAGGGGGTGGACGTGGGCCAGCAGATCATGGGTGGCCTGCGCGTCGCCCTCGACGGCGCGATGCACCAGAGCACCGATCACCGTCGTTCCGTCCTCGCGCATCGAACCATGGTGCCCCGGCGCCGCGTCATCCGCGGCACCGCGTCCGTAGTTGTGCACTGAAGCGTTATGAGCGGGTGCGCCGGAAGTCATGTCCTGCGCCCTCCCCTTCCGCTCGACCGAATCGTTCCCGAGGAACTCCACGTCTCAAGGATGCGTCATCGGCCGGGAAGCGTCACATGCCGCCGGGCGGCGGGCTGCACGGGCGGGGTGCGGACGGGTCGCATCCGGGGAAACGACCCGGCTCCGCACCCCTGGGGTCGCCCCGTCCGCCCGTGAGCGGACGGGGAATCGATCGGCGGCCGGTCACGGCCGACTCTCAGCGGACCAGCCCCCAGCGGAAACCGAGCGCCACCGCGTGCGCGCGGTCCGAGGCGCCGAGCTTCTTGAACAGGCGCCTGGCGTGCGTCTTCACCGTGTCCTCGGAGAGGAACAGCTCACGGCCGATCTCCGCGTTGGAGCGGCCGTGGCTCATCCCTTCGAGCACCTGGATCTCCCGCGCCGTGAGCGTGGGCGCCGCACCCATCTCCGCCGACCGCAGCCGGCGCGGGGCGAGCCGCCACGTCGGATCGGCCAGGGCCTGGGTGACGGTCGCCCGGAGCTCCGCCCGGGAGGCGTCCTTGTGCAGATACCCGCGGGCCCCGGCGGCGACCGCGAGAGCGACCCCGTCCAGGTCCTCGGCGACGGTCAGCATGATGATCCGCGCCCCGGGGTCGGCGGAGAGCAGCCGCCGGACGGTCTCCACACCCCCCAGACCGGGCATGCGTACGTCCATCAGAATCAGATCCGAACGGTCGGCACCCCAGCGGCGGAGGACTTCCTCCCCGTTGGCCGCCGTCGTCACACGCTCGACGCCGGGCACGGTCGCGACCGCGCGGCGGAGCGCTTCTCGGGCAAGCGGGGAATCGTCGCAGACGAGAACGGATGTCATGACCGCCCTCCGCAGCTAATGCGCGTCACCTTGTGCCTCCAGGCTGTTACAAGTCGTCACCTGTGCGGTTGACGCTCTCGGACATCTGCCCGATCACTTTCTCTGTCAACCGCCTCCGCACTCTCAACGATGGTCACTCGAAAGAGTTACGGGTCGGACAACCGAGTTCGGCACTCTACGTGAGGGGCCGAGCACGGAGGAGAGCGCCGCGGGTCGTCCAGCCGTCAACCGAAACTTGTCGTGAACTTATGCCCCATTTAGCGGGTTTTCTTCCCTTTTGCTGGTGTCTGTGACTAGATTCGCAATCAGTCATATTTACATCTACTAACACCGTAGATGTACGGTCATGGGCACGGTACGACGGACGACCACGACGTTTCCGACTCAGCATGGTTTCGAGGGGACAAGCAATGGCAGATTTCTCCCGCCTTCCCGGACCCAACGCCGATCTGTGGGACTGGCAGCTGCTGGCGGCCTGCCGAGGGGTCGACAGCTCACTGTTCTTCCACCCCGAGGGGGAACGCGGAGCCGCCAGGAGCGCCCGCGAGACCTCCGCGAAAGAGGTCTGCATGCGATGCCCGGTACGCGCCGAGTGCGCGGCCCACGCGCTGGCGGTACGCGAGCCCTACGGGGTGTGGGGAGGACTGACCGAGGACGAGCGCGAAGAGCTCATGGGACGGGCCCGCAACCGGCTGATCAGCGCGGCAGCACCCTCGTCCCCGCCCGGGCACGGCTGACCCCGCCCGCCCCATCAGGGCAGAAACGTTTCTTCACTCAAGGCCGGAGCCCCTGGGGCCGACCGCTCAGCGGGCGGCCGCAAGCGACAGCTGGTCCAGGGTGGCCGCCACGGCCGGCACCTGCGCCAGGTCGGGCAGGGTCAGCGCGACGATCTCGCGCTCGATGGCCGGCTCCACCGTGACGGTCCTGGCTCCCCTGGGGCGTACCGACTCGATCGCCAGAGCCGGCAGCACGGCCACCCCGAGACCCGCGCCGACCAGGCCGATCACCGCCGGGTAGTCGTCGGTGGCGAAGTCGATCCGCGGGGTGAAGCCGGACGCCTCGCAGACCTCCACCAGCTGCCGGCGGCAGCGCGGGCAGCCGGCGATCCACGGCTCCCCGGCGAGTTCGCCGATGCCCACCTCGTCCCGGTCCGCGAGCCCGTGGCCCTCGGGGACCAGCCCGATCAGCCGGTCGGTGAGCAGGGGCCGCACCACCAGGTCGTCCCACTCGGCGCCCTGCGTGCCGTACCGGAAGGCCAGGGCGATGTCGCAGTCGCCGTCGCGCAGCATCTCCACCGAGCGGGGCGGCTCGGCCTCGACGAGGGAGACCCGGGTGCCGGGATGGGCGGCCCGGAGCGCCGCGAGGGCTCCAGGGACCAGGGTGGAGCTGCCGCTGGGGAAGGAGACCAGCCGGACCCGGCCCGCCCGCAGCCCGGCGATCGCGGCGACCTCCTCCTCCGCGGCGGTGAGCCCGGCGAGGATGCCCGAGGCGTGGCGCACGAGCGCCTCACCGGCCTGCGTCAGCCGCATCTCGCGTCCGGTGCGGATGAGCAGCGTGGTACCCGCCGAGGACTCCAGGGCCTTCATCTGCTGACTCACGGCGGGCTGGGTGCAGCCCAGCTCGCGGGCGGCGGCGGAGAAGGAGCCGGTACCGGCCACGGCGCGCAGGACTCGGAGATGACGGGCTTCGATCACCCTTCGAATATAAGGGATTCTTGGGCCACCTGCGAATTATTGGCGTGCACCTTTGGGCCGGGACTCGCTAGCGTTCGGGCATGACTGCGACGACCTCGATGGCTTCGGTGACTTCCATGCATGTGCTGACCGTGAACGCCGGGCGTCCCGAGGCGGCTTCCTACACCGACGCCCCGAGCGGCGTGACCGGGATCGACAAGCGCCCCGTCGAGGGGCTGATACGGGTCTGCGACCCCGGTCCCGAGGGTGAGGGCGCCAGCGGCGTGGCCGGGGACGCGGTCTGCGACCTGCGCTACCACGGGGGCTCGCACCAGGCCGTCTACGCCTTCGCCCGCGAGGAGCTCGACGGCTGGGAGCGGGAGCTGGGGCGCCCGCTGGCCAACGGCTCGTTCGGCGAGAACCTGACCACGAGCGGGATCGCGGTCAGCGGCGCGCTGATCGGCGAGCGCTGGCGGATCGGCGGCGAACTGGTCCTGGAGGTCACCTCCGGCCGGATTCCGTGCCGTACGTTCGCGGGCCACCTCGACGAGGCGCGCTGGGTCAAGCGGTTCACGCAGGCCGCGGCCCCCGGGGCGTACTTCCGGGTGATCACGCCGGGCAGCATCCGGGCCGGCGACCCCATCGAGATCGTCCACCGGCCGGACCACGAGGTGACGGTGGAACTGCAGTTCCGCGCCGTGACGACCCGGCGCGAGCTGCTCCCGCGACTGCTCGCGGCAGGCGAGGCCCTGCACCCCTCGGCGTTGCGGAAGGCGCGTGCGTACGACGAGAAGCTCACGGCGTCCTGACCGTGCGGCGTACTGACGATCCTCCGACCGCCTAGGGAAACGGTCAGGGCCCGTCAGGGATCCGCCCCATGTGCCGGGCCCGTCCCCGGCTAAACCCTGGTGGGCATGGAGAAGAACAGGGGACGGCGGCGGTTGAGGCGGGTGCTCATCACGTCGGCAGTGGTGCTGGGCGTGCTGGTGGCGGCGATCGGCGGCGGGTTCGCCTGGCTGTGGACCGGGGCCGATGTCAGCACCGTGGGGAAGGCCGGGTTCAGCCATCGGATGGCCGTGCCGCCGTTGGCTGAGTCCACCGTGGACAAGGACGGCACCAGGGTCTTCGATCTGCGGATGCAGTCGGGCGAGACGGAGTTCCAGGACGGCCGGCCGACGCCCACCTGGGGCTTCAACGGCAGCTATCTGGGCCCGACGCTGCGCGCGGAGCGGGGCGAGCAGGTGAAGGTGCGGGTGCGCAACGCCCTCGACGAGGCCTCCACCGTGCACTGGCACGGCATGCACCTGCCCGCCGCGATGGACGGCGGCCCGCACCAGATGGTGGCGGCGGGCGGCGAGTGGGCCCCGCACTGGAAGGTCGATCAGCCGGCCGCCACGCTCTGGTACCACCCGCACCCGCACGGGGCGACCGAACAGCACGTGCAGCGCGGCCTGGCCGGGATGTTCCTGCTCGACGACGCGCGCTCGCGGCAGCTGGCGCTGCCGAAGAAGTACGGCGTGGACGACCTTCCGGTCATCGTGCAGGACGTGACCTTCGACGGGGCACGGTTCGACCACGGCCACTCCTTCCTGGCCAAAACCGGTTTCCTCGGCAAGCGGACGATGGTGAACGGCACGCTCGACCCGTACCGGGAGGTCGGCGACGAACTCGTCCGGCTGCGGCTGCTGAACGCGTCCACCGCCCGCATCTACACCTTCGGCTTCGACGACGACCGCGCGTTCGACCTGATCGGGACCGACGGCGGACTGTTGGAAAGGCCGGCGGCGATGAACCGGATCCAGCTCTCCCCCGGCGAGCGCGCCGAGGTCGTCGTCCGGATGCGGCCGGACGAGCGGACCGTGCTGCGCAGCTACCCGTGGCGCAGCGGCAACGGCTGGGAGAAGCGGTTCGACGGGGGAGACGACTCCTTCGACGTACTGGAACTGCGCGCGGCGCACCGGCTGCGCCCGTCGCCCGCGCTTCCCGCGAAGCTGGGCGAACTGGAGCTGCCCGACGGCACGGACGCGGTGCACGGGCGCTTCTTCGAGCTGCGCAAGTCGGGCATCAACGGAACGCCGATGGCCATGGACCGGATCGACGAGACGGTGGTACGGGGCACGACGGGGACGTGGACGCTCCGCAACGGCGGCGACATGACGCACAACTTCCATGTCCACGACGTGCAGTTCAGGGTGCTGGAGGTGAACGGGCGGGAGCCGGAGCCCGCTCTGCGGGGCCGGAAGGACACCGTCGCGATCCCGGTGGGCACCACGATGAAGATCGCGCTCCGGTTCGACGGGCCCGCCGAACCGGACACTCCGTACATGTACCACTGCCATCTGCTGGCCCATGAGGACCACGGAATGATGGGGCAGTTCGTGGTGGTGGAGCCGGGGCAGCGGGCGGGTCGTCCGAAGGCCCACGCGGGGCACTAACGTGCCGCGTATGACGACTGCACTGATTACGGGCGCGACCGCGGGCATCGGCGCCGCCTTCGCGCGGCGGCTCGCGGCCGAGGGGCACAACCTCGTGCTGGTGGCCCGCGACACCGACCGGCTGCGGGAACAGGCCACCGAACTGCACGACCGGCACGGCATCGAGGCCGAGGTGCTGACGGCGGACCTGTCCGCGGACGGCGGGATCGCAGCGGTCGAGAGCAGGCTGGCCGACCGTAAGCAGTCGGTCGATCTGCTGGTCAACAACGCCGGGTTCGGCAACAAGGGGCATTTTCTCGACGTCCCCATGGCCGACGAACTGGCGATGCTGAAGGTGCACTGCGAGGCGGTCCTGCGGCTGACCTCGGCGGCCGCGGCCGGCATGAAGGAGCGGGGCAGGGGCGGCATCGTGAACGTGGCCTCCGTGGCCGCGTTCGTGCCGCGCGGTACGTACGGGGCGTCCAAGGCGTGGGTCGTGCAGTTCACCCAGGGCGCGGCGAAGGACCTGGCCGGTTCGGGGGTGCGGATGATGGCGCTCTGCCCCGGCTTCGTACGGACGGAGTTCCATCAGCGGGCCGGGATGGGCACCGGCAACATCCCGGGCTGGATGTGGCTCGACGCCGACAAGCTGGTGGCGACGGCGCTGGCGGACCTGGCGCGCGGGAAGTCGCTCTCGATCCCCGACCCCCGGTACAAGGCGTTGATGGGGCTGGTGAAGGTGACGCCGCGCGGCCTGCTCGGAGGGGTCACCTCCAAGACAGGCCGCAAGTACGGACCTCAGTGAGAGGTGGTTGCGCGGGTGAGCTCGTTACCGCACGCCGCGGCCCGCGTAGGCGCCGATATTGGGGGCGCCGGGCTTGAGACGGTTGCCGAAGTAGTCCTTGCCGCCGTTGTCCTCGACGACGGCTCCGGCGGCGAGGGCGGGCGAGCCCGCGCCGAGCCGGAAGTCGTCCCGGAGCTTCGGGTCGGCCGTGATGCCGCCGGGGTCCGGGCGCGTCATGCCGATGCCGTAGAAGGCGTTGTGGTCGAAGGAGAGCCCGGGGGTCGGGTTCTTGAAGGCATAGCCGCCGGTGCCCTCGCTCACGAAGACGTTGTTGCGGATGGACAGTTCGTGCTGGGTCGTGGCGGGGCTGCCGGCGTCGTCCTGGACGAGGAAGCCGGGGATCTGCTCCTTGTTGTGGAAGGTGTTGTTGTAGATCTCGGTGCCGAGGATCGGACCCCAGCAGTTCTGGATCAGGCGGGCGCCGTCGTTGCGGCTGACGTTGTAGCGGGCGACCGTCCCGATGGTCTTCGCGCCGCTGTAGGGGCAGATCAGCAGGAAGCCGCCCTTGTTGTCGTGGCTGTGGTTGTACTGGAAGACGGTGTTCTGCGAGGCGCCGTCGGCGTCGAAGGACATGCCGTCGTGGGTGTTGCCGCCGCCGGAGGCCTCGTTGTACTCGACGGTCGTGTCGTCGGTGTTGAACGTCCAGATGCCCGCGTTGGCGGAGGGCGAGCGGAGCTGGAAGCCGTCGACCCGGTTGTGGTCGACGCGGGCGCCGCTGGTGGTGTCGAGCTTCATGCCGTCGCCGGCCAGGGACTTCAGCGTGTTGTGGTGGATGCGGACGCCGGTGCTGGGCGCCCACTCCCCCGGATAGACGTTCGGGTCCTGCTGGCCACCGACCAGGTCGCGCTTGGAGAAGGTCGACTTGAAGTAGACGCCTTCGCGGTCGACGTCCTCGATGCGGTTGTGGCCGATGTCCAGGCCGTCGTACCAACTGGCCTTCGCCGTGCCCTCGACCGCGATGTGGATGGCGCTGGAGCCGGACACGGTCTTGTAGTCGCCGCCGCGGACGTCGTGGATGTAGAGGCCGCTGATGTCGAAGCCGCGGGCGACGCCGTAGTCGGTGAGGCGGAGGCGGACGCCGTTGCGTTCGCTGCCCGGGTTGTCGGCGTTGGTGATCTCCAGGTCCCTGAGGTGCACATACTGCGTGTTGGAGAGCAGGACGGTGTCGTGCGCGCCCGCGCCGTCGAGCCGGGCGCGGTCCGGACCGTTGCCGTAGTCGGCGATGGTGAACGGCGCCCGGGCGGAGCCGGTGCCCGTGGGGGCGAGGGTCCCGGTGCAGGTGGCGCCGCGCTTGAAGAGGAGCCGGTCGCCGGGCCCGTAGGTGTGCGCGTTGGCCTCGGCGAGCGTGGTCCAGGGGTGCTGTCTGCTGCCGGTGGCCCCGTCCGGGTCGGCGGAGCAGTCGACGTGAAGGGTGCGGCCGGCGGGTGCGGCCTGGGCGGCGTTCGGGCCTGCGACGGTCAGACCGGCGGCAGCGGCCAGGGCCGCGAGCGCCGCTGCGGTGACGCGATGTCTCACAATTCCTCCGTACGAACAGTCAGGGTCGGAACAGTCAGGGGCGTAACGGGCCGGGAACGGCCGGGTCGGCATCGCCGGGAATCCTGGACTCGGATTGATCGAACGTCAATGGATTGCGTTTGAATGATCGAAACTCCCATCGTTCGATCACGTTGGTCTAGGGTCGGACATCGACTCCGGAAACGGTCGGGCCCGGGAGCCGGGCCACACACTGCGAGGGGACTGCCGCCGTGCGCGAAAGTGCTGCTGAACGTCATGACCGCCTGCTCGGGCTGGTACGCGACCGGGGCTCCGCCCGGGTGTCGGACCTGGCGTCGCAGCTGGGGGTGTCACCCGTCACGGTGCGCCGGGACGTCGAGGACCTGGCCGGCCGCGGCCTGCTCGAACGGGTCCACGGTTCGGTGTCCTGGCCCGAGGACACAGCTCCCGCGACAGGGCCCGCCTCCGCCGGCCACGGTCTGGTGCTCGGCATGCTCGCGCCCTCGGCGACCTACTACTTCGCCGAAGTCATCCGCGGCGCTCACGAGGCTGCCGCCCGGGCGGGCGCCCGGCTGATCCTGCGGATCTCCGACTACCGGCCGCAGGAGGACCAGGCCCGCACCGAGGGGCTGCTGTCCGCGGGGGCCGAGGGGCTGCTGGTCGCGCCCGGCTGGCAGCATCCGGGCGACCCTTCCGCATTCGGTGACTGGATCGGCTCGCTGCCCGTACCGACGGTCCTGCTGGAGCGAAGGCCCACCGCCGGGTCACCCCTGGACGGCCTGGACCGGGTCTGCTCGGACCATGCGCACGGGGTACTGCTGGCCGTGCGCCACCTGGTGGACCTCGGGCACGGGGCGCCGCTGCTGATGGCCCGCGCCGACTCCCCGACCGCGCTCGCGGTGCGCTCCGGATACGCGGAGGCGCTGACCGTGCTCGGGCTGCGCGCACCGCAGGACGTGATCGATTCCGTACCGGCGGAACTGGCCCCGGAGGCGTTCGAGGAGGCCGTGCAGGCGCTGCGCGACGCGGTCCTGACAGGGGTGGCGACGGCGGCCCTGATCCACAACGACGTGGACGCGATCCAGGTGGTCCAACGCCTGGCCGAGCTGGGCGTCCGGGTACCCGAGGACCTTGCGCTGATCGCGTACGACGACGAGGTGGCGGCGCTCGCGGACACCCCGCTCACCGCCGTGGCCCCGCCCAAGCGCGAGGTGGGCCGCCATGCGACGGAACTGCTGGTGGAACGGCTAGGCCGGGGCGGCACCGACACCCCACGCCGGCACCTGACGCTGCTCCCCCAGCTGCGGGTCAGGGACTCCTGTGGAGCACCGCTTCCGTAGACGCCATCCGGACGCTCCTTCGGGTTCCGTACGCAACTCTTCTGATCTTTTTTCGATCAATCGCTCTTTCGCTCTTGACTTCGGTCACGGCTGGTCCAAGGATCACGGCCAACGCCAATGTCGCCGCCTGTTCAGGAGCCTCGCTGTGAGCCGCAGTTCGAGCAGAACGTCCCTCGCCGTAATCGGCACCGCCACCGCCCTCGCCGTTCTCACGGCCTGTGGCGGCAGCGGTGACGGCACATCCGCCGCCGGAAGTGACGGCAAGCCCGTCAGCATCACTTTCTGGGGCTGGGCCAAGGGGTCCAAGGAGGTCGTTGACGCGTTCAACGCCTCACACACGGACATCAAGGTGGTGTACGAGGAGATCCCGTCCGGCAACGCGGGCGGCTACGCCAAGATCTCCAACGCCGTGAAGGCGGGCAACGCCCCCGATCTCGTGTCCATCGAGTACCCGCAGCTCCCGGAGTACGTCAGCCAGGGCGCGCTCCAGGACATCGGCCAGTACTTCACCGAGGACATCAGGAAGAAGCTGCTGCCCCAGGCGGTGGAGCTGACGACGCTCGGCGGCAAGAACTGGGCCGTCCCCTTCGACGCCTCGCCGCAGTCGTTCTACTACCGCAAGGACCTGTTCGAGAAGTACGGCGTCGAGGTCCCCAAGACCTGGGACGACTTCCGCAAGGCCGCGGAGAAGGTCAAGAAGGCCGACAAGAAGGCCCGGATCGGCACGTTCTTCCCGGACGACCCGACCACCTTCCAGGCGATGGCCTGGCAGGCCGGCGCCCAGTGGTACAAGCCCGAGGGCGACACCTGGAAGGTGAACACCACCGACGCGGCCACCAACAAGGTCGCCGACTACTGGCAGGGGCTGCTCGACGACGACCTGATCCGCGCCAACGCCTCCTTCAGCCCGGAGTGGACCAACTCCCTGAAGAACGGCGGCACCGTCGGATACCTCGGCGCGGCCTGGGGCGCGGGTGTCCTCAAGGGCACCCTGCCCGAGCAGAGCGGAAAGTGGGCCGTCGCCCCGCTGCCCAGCTGGGACGGGAAGCCGGCCAGCGGCATGCTCGGCGGCTCGACCTTCGCGGTGACGAAGGACAGCAAGAAGGCCGAGGCCGCGGTCGAGTTCGCCACCTGGATGTCGACCACGGAGGAAGGCATCAAGGCCCGCATCGAGTCCGGCACGTCGAGCGCCTTCCCGGCCGCGGCATCCCTGCGCCCGGTCGCGAAGAAGGCCTTCGACGCCGACTTCTACGGCGGCGAGGACATCTACCAGGTCTTCGGGGACGCCGCGACGTCCATCGGACCCAACTGGACCTGGGGCCCGACGACCGGCACCACGAACACCACGATGAAGGACCAGTTCGGCAAGGTCGCGAGCGGCGGAACCACCGTCAAGGAGGCTGTGAAGGCCGGGCACGACGCCACGGTCGCCGAGCTGAAGAAGCGCGGTCTGAAGGTCGAGGACGCAGGCTGATGAAGCGCGCCCGGACGACCAGAGCCGCCGCCATCCTGCTGGGGCCCTTCTTCGTACTGTTCACGCTGGCGATGGTGCTGCCGATCGGCTACGCGGTCTGGCTCAGCCTGTTCACCGAGAAGCAGTCCGGCCTGGGCTTCGGCGGCACCGAGACCGTCTTCAGCGGACTCGACAACTACACGGCGGCCCTGGGCGACCGGGCGTTCCGCGAGGGCTTCGGCGTACTCCTCGGATACTGCCTCTTCTACATCCCGCTGCTCCTCGTCGGAGCCCTCGCCCTCGCCCTGCTGCTGGACTCCACGCTGGCCCGCGCCCGCCGGTTCTTCCAGCTCGCACTGTTCCTGCCGCATGCCGTGCCCGGCATCATCGCCGCGCTGATCTGGGTGTACCTCTACACACCGCAGCTCAGCCCGGTGGTCAGCGCCATGGAGTCCGGCGGCATCGGCTTCGACTTCTTCTCCCCCGACGGGGCCCTGCCCTCGGTCGTCAACATCGCCCTGTGGGAGTGGCTCGGCTACAACATGGTGATCTTCTACGCCGCGTTGCAGGCCATCGACCGCTCCGTACTCGAAGCGGCCACCGTCGACGGGGCCGGCGCCTGGCGGATCGCGATCGGCATCAAGGTCCCGCTGATCCGCGCGTCCGTCGTGATGGTCGCGCTGTTCACCGTCATCGGCTCGCTCCAACTGTTCACCGAGCCGCTGATCCTCAACAAGGGGACCGGCTCCGCCGTCTCCTCCACCTGGACGCCGAACATGTACGCGTACACCGCGGCCTTCGAGCGCAACGACTACGGGCTCGCCGCGGCCGCCTCCATCCTGCTGGCGCTCACTGCCGCGCTGTTGTCCTTCGTCATCACCCGCTTCACCGGCCGGAAGGGCAAGAAAGCATGAGTTCCCCCGCCTCCCGCGGCCGCTGGATGTCGAAGACCGCGGTCAACGGCTTCCTGCTGCTCGCCGTCGTCTACATGCTCTTCCCGCTCGTCTGGCTGGTCACCGCGGCCACGAAGGACACCGGTGGCCTGCTCGCGGGCAACGCGTTCTCCTTCGACGGCTTCAACCTCGGCGAGAACCTCTCGAACCTGGCCGCCTACGGCGACGGCATTTACTTCCGCTGGTACCTCAACAGCCTGCTGTACGCGGGCGGCGGGGCGATCGTCTGCTCGCTGATCTGTGTCGCCGCGGGGTACGCCTTCGACAAGTACGCGTTCCGCGGCAAGGACCAGCTGTTCGGCCTGGTGCTGATGGGTGTGCTCGTCCCCACCACCGCGCTCGCCCTGCCGATGTATCTGCTGGCGTCCGAGGTCGGTCTGGTGAACACCTACTGGTCGGTGCTGATCCCGGTGCTGGTCAACCCGTTCGGCGTGTATCTCGCCCGGGTGTTCAGCTCGGGCTACATACCGGACGAGGCCCTGGAGGCAGCCCGTATCGACGGGGCGGGCGAGCTGCGCATCTTCTGGTCCGTCGGTCTGCCCATGGTGATGCCGGGCTTCGTGACCGTCTTCCTCTTCCAGTTCACCGCGATCTGGAACAACTTCTTCCTCCCCCTCGTGATGCTCTCGGACCGCAAGCTCTTCCCCCTGAGCCTCGGTCTGTACTCGTGGAACACCAACACCCATGGCGAGCCGAGCTTCTACCCCCTCGTGGTCACCGGCTCCCTCCTGGCCGTCATCCCGCTGATCGTCGCCTTCGTCTCCCTGCAACGGCACTGGAAGGCGGGACTGACCGCCGGAAGCGTCAAGTGACCGTCCACGCGAGCCCCGAGGAGTACGAGTTCCACCATGCAGCACGCCACTGACAACCGGCCCCGGGCCCTGCTCGCGATGGCTCCCGGCATCGCCGGACGACTCCTCGCCGAACGCCACCACATCCGGCTGGCCGCCCTCACCCGCACGGACACCCGGCTCGTCGCCCACGACCTGGCCGACCCGTCACCCGAGGTGGCGGCCGCACTCGCCGAGGCCGAGGTGCTCTTCACCTGCTGGGGCGCGACGCCGCTCACCGAGCCGGTGCTGGCCGCCGCCCCACGGCTGCGCGCGGTGGTGCACGCGGCCGGGTCCGTGAAGCACCACATCACCGACGCCTGCTGGGAACGGGGCATCGCCGTCACCTCCGCGGCCGGCGCCAACGCGCTGCCGGTCGCCGAGTTCACCGTGGCCGCGATCCTCTTTGCGGGCAAGCAGGTCCTGCGTTCCGCCCAGCGCTACCGCGTCCTGCGCACCGGCCACGACTGGCTCGACGACCTGGACGGCACCGGCAACTACCGCCGCACGGTGGGCATCGTCGGCGCTTCCCGTATCGGCCGGCGCGTCATCGATCTGCTGCGCCCCTTCGACCTGGACGTCCTGCTGTACGACCCGTATGCCGGCGAGGAGGAGGCGGCGCGGCTGGGTGTCCGTCTCACCACGCTGGACGACCTGTGCGCGAGCAGCTCCGTCGTCTCGGTGCACGCCCCGCAACTGCCCGAGACGCACCATCTCATCGGTGCCGCCCAGCTGGCGGCGATGCCGGCGGGCGCGACGCTGATCAACACGGCGCGCGGGTCGCTGGTCGACGAGGACGCGCTGCTTCCCGAGCTGACGAGCGGCCGGCTGCACGCGGTCCTGGATGTGACGGAACCCGACCTCCCCCGGGCGGCCTCGCCGCTCTACGACCTGCCGAACGTCCTGCTGACGCCGCACATCGCCGGATCACTGGGCAACGAGTTGCACCGGATGGCGGACCACGCGCTGGACGAACTTGAACGCTTCGCGGCCGGCCGGCCGTTCGCGGACCCGGTGTACGGGGAGGGGCTGTCCCGCTCGGCGTGACCCTCCTCGGAGCCCGGACACGCAAAAGGCCCGGCACCCCTCGCGGAGTACCGGGCCTCACCGCTTGCGCGGGCAGCTACACGCTAGTGCGAGTGACCGTGGCCGTGACCGGCGTCGGCCTCTTCCTCGGCCGGCTTCTCGACGACCAGGGTCTCGGTCGTGAGCAGCAGCGACGCGATGGACGCGGCGTTCTCCAGGGCGGAGCGGGTGACCTTGACCGGGTCGATGACGCCGGCCTTCACCAGGTCGCCGTACTCGCCGGTCGCGGCGTTGAAGCCCTGACCCTTGTCGAGCTCGGAGACCTTCGAGGTGATGACGTAGCCCTCGAGGCCGGCGTTCTCCGCGATCCAGCGGAGCGGCTCGACGGCGGCGCGGCGCACGACCGCGACACCGGTGGCCTCGTCGCCGGTCTTGCCGAGGTTGCCCTCGAGGACCTTGACGGCGTGGACCAGAGCGGAGCCACCACCGGAGACGATGCCCTCCTCGACCGCGGCGCGGGTCGCGGAGATGGCGTCCTCCAGACGGTGCTTCTTCTCCTTGAGCTCCACCTCGGTGGCCGCACCGACGCGGATCACGCAGACACCGCCGGCCAGCTTCGCCAGGCGCTCCTGGAGCTTCTCGCGGTCCCAGTCGGAGTCCGTGGACTCGATCTCGGCCTTGATCTGGTTGACGCGGCCGGAGACCTCGTCGGACTTGCCGCCACCGTCGACGATGGTGGTGTCGTCCTTGGAGACGGTCACGCGGCGGGCGGTGCCCAGCACGTCCAGGCCGGCCTGGTCGAGCTTGAGGCCGACCTCCTCGGCGATGACGGTCGCACCGGTGAGGGTGGCGATGTCGCCGAGCATGGCCTTGCGGCGGTCACCGAAGCCCGGGGCCTTCACCGCGACGGCGTTGAAGGTGCCACGGATCTTGTTGACGACCAGGGTCGACAGGGCCTCGCCCTCGACGTCCTCGGCGATGATCAGCAGCGGCTTGGAGGCACCGGCCTGGATGACCTTCTCCAGGAGCGGCAGCAGCTCCTGGATCGAGCCGATCTTGCCCTGGTGGATCAGGATGTACGGGTCGTCGAGGACGGCCTCCATACGCTCCTGGTCGGTCACCATGTACGGGGACAGGTAGCCCTTGTCGAAGGCCATGCCCTCGGTGAACTCGAGGTCCAGACCGAAGGTGTTGGACTCCTCGACAGTGATGACACCGTCCTTGCCGACCTTGTCCATCGCGTCCGCGATGAGGTCGCCGACCTGGGCGTCCTGCGCGGAGAGCGCGGCCACGGCGGCGATGTCGGACTTGTCCTCGATCGGGCGGGCGGTCGCGAGGAGCTCCTCGGACACGGCCTTGACCGCGGCGTCGATGCCCTTCTTCAGGGCGGCCGGGGACGCGCCCGCGGCCACGTTGCGCAGGCCCTCGCGGACGAGCGCCTGGGCCAGGACGGTGGCGGTGGTCGTACCGTCACCGGCTACGTCGTTGGTCTTGGTCGCCACCTCCTTCACCAGCTGGGCACCGAGGTTCTCGTACGGGTCGTCGAGCTCGACCTCGCGCGCGATGGTGACACCGTCGTTGGTGATGGTGGGCGCACCGAACTTCTTGTCGATGACGACGTTGCGGCCCTTCGGACCGATCGTCACCTTCACCGTGTCGGCAAGCTTGTTGACGCCGCGCTCGAGGGCGCGACGGGCGTCCTCGTCGAACTTCAGGATCTTCGCCATGGAGCTGAACTGTCCTCTCAAAAACAAGAACTGCGCCCCTCGCCGCCCGGCTAGTTATTTCGCAGGGGGCCAGGGGCGCAGAACAGAAGCAAGCGTGGGGTGAATTACTTCTCGATGATCGCGAGCACGTCGCGAGCCGAGAGGACGAGGTACTCCTCGCCGTTGTACTTCACCTCGGTGCCGCCGTACTTGCTGTACAGCACGACATCGCCGGTCTTGACGTCGAGCGGAAGGCGCTCGCCGTTCTCGAAGCGGCCCGGGCCCACGGCCAGGACGACGCCCTCCTGGGGCTTCTCCTTGGCGGTGTCGGGAATGACCAGGCCGGAGGCCGTGGTCTGCTCGGCGTCGAGCGGCTGGACCACAATGCGGTCCTCGAGCGGCTTGATCGCAACCTTGGTGCTGGTCGACACGATCCGGTCTCCCCCTTCGGAGATCTCACGGGGTTATCAGTCTTTGGGTGGCGACCAGGTGGGCCCGTCGTCGCGGGTGCCGGACCTGCCGGTCGCACAGTACTGCTGGCACTCTCCAGTGGGGAGTGCCAGCACTGAGACTATGACCGCGATTAGCACTCGGTCAAGCGGAGTGCCAATTCAGCTCCTCGTGGCGTCGGAAGGGGCGGGGCTACGACCTCGCGCACCCCGCGGCTCCGGCCGCGGCCGTACCGTCGCGCGGCCCCGGCCGATCCGGCCACCAGTGGACCGGAGGGCGGCCCCGGGAGCCCCCGGCCGCCGCGGGGCGGCCGCAGGCGACGACGACCATCGTCCCCGGCGCCCCGTGGTCACCGCGCACTGCCGCGGGCCGCGCCTCGTGATCGCCCGGCGGCGGGTTCACCCGCCGCGCCGCCTTCCGGCCCAGCCGCTCGATCGGGTCCACCGACTGCGCGCAGCCGGCGGTGACGGTCAGGAGCGCACCGGCGGTCAGCAGCCCGGCCAGCAGCCGGTGCGCCCTTCTCATACGTAGTCCTCCAGGCGGGCCACGGCGTAACCCTTGTCCGTGATGACCTTCATGACGGACCGGATCAGGTCGGGCATGCTGCCCTTCCAGTCCTTCTTGCCCCGGAAGTGCGTGAGGATGATGTCGCCGGGATGCAGGTCCTGGTCCTCCTCGCGCCACTCCATGTGGTCGGGGAACGCCTCCGCCGCCCACAGCGGCACGGCCGTGATGCCGCAGGACTTGGCGATCCGCAGGGTGTCACCGTTGTAGTTGCCGTACGGCGGCCGGAAGAGCCGGGGGCGCTCGCCGTACTCCTTCTCGAGGATGTCCTGCTGGTCGCAGATCTCGTGCTTCTGCTCGTCGCGGGAAAGACCGGGCATGTAGCGGTGGTTCAGCGTGTGGTTGCCGAGGACGACACCGCGGACCTGGGCCTCCTTGAAGTACGCGTAGTCGTCGCGCACCAGGTAGTCGCTGAGGAAGGCGCTGTACGGGATGTTCAGGTCCGACATCATCCGCAGCAGCTCGGGGTCCTTGTCGTCCCCGTCGTCCATCGTCAGGAAGACGATCTTGTCCTTGGTGGGGACCGTGGTGAAGACCGGCGGCAGCGAGGCGTCACCGCCCTCGACCTCGAAGCCCTTGCGGGTGGTGATGTGCGGCTTCACGGCGGGCGGCGCCGGCGGGGCCAGCGGGGTGTTCGCGAGGCCCCACTTCTTGGCGGCGACGACGCGTGCGGCCTGGGCGCGGCGCGCCTTCTCGGCCTGCCCCGCGACGGAACCCGCCGCTCCCGCCGGGGGGCCGCCCGGCGCTCCCGCCTGCGCCGCGGCCGCGCGTCCGGGGTCGGCCGGGGCCCGGTCGCCGGTCTCGGCCGCGCAGCCCGAGCCGACCGCGGCCACCAGGAGAGCGGCGAGGACCGCGTAGCCCGGCCGGCGCCGCAGGTGGCCCCGCCCGCGCTTCCCGCCGCCCTGCCCGCCCGACTCCGCACCTGGTCTGCGCCGCTTCATGATGAATTCTTCCTTTTGTCGTACTGGCTGCATGGCGCCGCATCCTGCCAGCCCGGAACCGGGCATCCGGGCCGACACAGCGCCCGCCCCGCACGGTCCCCCGGCTGGCGCGCAGCCGACTGGCCCACAATGGGGCGGGTGAACGCTCTCGCCCCGACCGGCCCGTCCGACGTCCCCGGCCCCCTCGCCGACTTCCTGGCCCTGCGCACCCCCGAGGGCGCCGCACTGCTGGCCGGGCTGCGGTCGTACGACCCCGCCACGGAACTGGCCACCGCCACCCGCTTGCGCCGCACCCACCCGGCCGCCCTCGTCTCGGCGGCGCTGGGCCAGGCCCGGCTGCGGCAGCGGGCGGTGGCGAAGTTCGGCGCCGAGGACGCGCACCGGATGTTCTTCACGCCGAACGGGGTCGAGCAGGCGACCCGCACCTCGGTGGCCGGCTACCGCGCCCGGCGGTTCGCGGACGCCGGGGTGCGCAGCGTCGCCGACCTCTGCTGCGGGATCGGCGGCGACGCGATCGCCCTGGCCCGGGCCGGGATCTCCGTCCTCGCCGTGGACCGCGACCCGCTGACCGCCGAGGTGGCCCGGGCCAACGCCGCCGCGCTCGGCCTGGACGCACTGATCGAGGTGCGGTGCGCCGACGTCACGGAGATCGACACCTCGCCCTACGACGCGGTGTTCGTCGACCCGGCCCGCCGGGGCGGGCGCGGCCGGATCTTCGACCCGGAGGCGTACTCCCCGCCCCTGTCCTGGGCGACCGAGGCCGCGCTGAAGGCGCCCAGGGCCGCACTCAAGATCGCCCCGGGTGTCCCGCACGAGGCGATCGGGCCGCAGGCCGAGGCCGAGTGGATCTCGGACGGCGGCGACGTGAAGGAGGCGGTGCTCTGGTTCGGCGAGGGCTTCGAGGCGGGCTCCTTCCGCGCGACCCTGCTCCCGTCGGGCGCCACCCTGTCCGCCCCGGCCGCGCTAGCCGCCCCGCCGGTCGGCCCGGTGGGGCGCTATCTGTACGAGCCGGACGGCGCGGTGATCCGGGCGCATCTGGTCGCCTCGATCGTGGAGCGGTGCCACGGCCGGCTGTTCGACGAGATGATCGCGTACGTCACGAGCGACGAGCTGTACGACTCCCCGTACACCGCCGGCTACGAGATCACCGATCGGCTTCCCTTCAACATGAAGCGGCTGAAGGCGCTGCTGCGGGAGCGGGAGGTCGGCGTCCTGACGGTCAAGAAGCGCGGCTCGCCGGTCGAACCGGAGGAACTGCGAAGGAAGATGAAGCTCCGGGGCCCGAACGCGGCCACGGTCTTCCTGACCAGGGTCGCGGACGCGCCGACGATGCTGATCGGCCGTCCCGTGACCGGCCCGGAGGCCGGTCTCGGGTGACCGCGGCCGGCCTCAGGCGAGGTCGGTCAGGTCCTCCGCGTACACCTGCGAGAGCGGCTGCGGACCCACGTACTGCTGGCAGTTGCACTGCCCCGACTCGAAGCGTACCGGCTTCTTCTGCTCGTCCCACGCGGTCGGCACCTCGACCCGCTCGTGGCACTTGCCCTGCTTGTCGTGCTTGGCGAGGTGGTGCGTACAGCCGCAGACCGGTTCCGGCGGCCGGTTCGCCGCCTCGACCGCCAGCCGCTCCTGCTTGCCGGCCTCCAGCAGTTCCAGCTTGCGGGTGTGCCGATTGCGCATCGCCGTACGGACGTTGTCGACCACCCAGCCGAATCCGCCCGTCCAGAAGATGATCAGCACCCACCAGTACCACTCCATGAGAACGCCCTCCCCCTGAGTCGCCCGTGCATGCGACAAGGATAGGGGCGGGGTCAGCGGTGGGCGCCACCGCCTGAGGAGATCAGGGGCTGGGGGGCGGGTGCGCCGAGCACGGTCCGCAAAACCCAACGCCGGTGCCAGAAGGCCTTGGTGATGCCGATGAGGCCGATCAGCCAGGCGATGAACCCGAGGCCCATGACCAGGGCCATCAGGCCGTAGGTGTCGTCGCCCCTGACGGCGCCCGCCGGGACCGCGAAGCAGGCGTACAGCCCGCAGGCGCAGAGCGCGAAGGAGCCGAGGAGCCAGGCCAGGCTCACGCCCGGCAGCCGGTACGCCGCCTCGCTCGCCGGGTCACGGTCCAACGCCCCCCACTGCGCGAGGAGTCGGCGCAGTTCCCGGTCCCGGCGCAGGCCGATGACGACGAGGATGACGGCCGGCACCAGACAGCAGGCGCCCATGACCAGCATGATCATGCCGACCCCGGCGCTGAAGACGTCGGACGACTGCTCGAAGGTGACGAACGCGGTGCCGATCAGCGCCCAGCCGAGCGCACCGACCGCGCCCCACATCCACAGCAGTCCGAGCCGGCCGGGGCCGATGTGCGTCTTCACCAACGCGCCCAGGATGAAGGCCCGGTCGGCGAGCAGCGCCCCCCGGTCGGGCCAGGTGCGTATCTCCACGGGCGGCGGGGGCGGCGGCAGCGCCGAGCGGGCGAACATGGGCCAGACCCTACCGAGCGCGGGTCACCGTCCGACGCCGGAGTGATCACACGTCAGGCGTTGCGCAGCGCCTCGATGTCGAGGCGCTTCATACCGAGCATCGCCTTCATGGCGCGGGCCGCCTTGTCCGGGTCCGGGTCGGTCAGTGCCTCGCCGAGGCCGGGCGGGATGATCTGCCACGAGACACCGAACCTGTCCTTGAGCCAGCCGCACTGGCTCTCCTGTCCGCCGTCCGCGGTGAGCTTGTCCCACAGCTCGTCCGCCTCCTCCTGCGAGGCGCACTCGACGGAGAGGGAGACCGCCGGGCTGAAGGGGAACTCGGGTCCGCCGTTGAACGCGATGTACTCGGCGCCCTCCAGCTGGAAGCGGACCGTCATCACCGCTCCTCCCTCGCCCGGCGACGCCGCGGTCCAGCGGGTCACGTCCAGGACGCGCGAGTCGCCGCCGATGACGGAGATGTAGTGGTCCGCCGCCTCCTCGGCCTGGTTGTTGTCGAACCACAGGAACGTGGTGACCTTCTGCATGGTCTTCTCCTCACGCGGTAGTACTGGATGCCGTGCAAGGTAGACCGGTCGCGGGCCCGGAACTCATCGGCCCGCCCGGCCCAGGAGCAGGGCCCGTTCCCGTTCGTTGCGGGTGAGCTCCGCCGCCCGTACGAACTCGGCACGCGCCTCGTCCGTACGCCCCATCCGCTCCAGCAGATCCCCGCGGACGCTCGGGAGCAAGTGGTACGCCTTGAGCGCGGGGTCGGCGGCCAGCGCGTCGACCAGGACGAGACCGGCGGCCGGGCCCTCCGACATGGAGACGGCGACGGCACGGTTGAGCTCGACGACCGGGGACGGGGTCAGTGCGGCGAGCCGGTCGTACAGCGCGGTGATGGCGGCCCAGTCCGTGTCCTCGTAGTGCGCCGCCCGCGCGTGGCAGGCGGCGATGGCGCCCTGGAGGGCGTACGGCCCCAGCGCCTGCCCCGCCTCCGTAGCCGTCTCGCTCGCCCGGATGAGGGCGGCGAAGCCGCGGCGGATCAGCAGCCGGTCCCAGCGGGCCCGGTTCTGGTCGGCGAGCAGCACCACGGCACCCTCCGGCCCGGTCCTGGCGGCGGTGCGCGAGGCCTGGAGCTCCAGCAGGGCGGCCAGCCCGTGCACCTCGGGTTCGTCCGGCACCAGCCCGGCCAGCACCCGGGCCAGGCGCAGCGCGTCCTCGCAGAGCGCCGGGCGCAGCCAGTCGTCGCCGGCGGTCGCGGCGTAGCCCTCGTTGAAGACCAGGTAGATGACTTCGAGCACCGATCCGAGCCGGGCGGCGCGCTCGGGGCCGTACGGCACCTCGAAGGGGACCTGGGCCCGGCCGAGCACCCGCTTGGCCCGGACGATCCTCTGGGCGACGGCCGGCTCGGTGGTGAGGAAGGCGCGGGCGATCTCCCCGGTGGTGAGGCCGCCCAGGAGCCGCAGGGTGAGCGCGATCCGGGCGTCGGTGGAGAGCACCGGATGGCAGGAGGTGAAGATCAGCCGCAGCAGGTCGTCGTCGATGGCGTCGGGGTCCGCGTCGCCGGGATCCGGTTCGCCGGAGAGGGTGTCCAGGTCGCGGCCCATCTCGGCCAGCTTGCGGGCGTACGTCTCGCGGCGGCGTACGAGATCGATGGCGCGGTTCCTGGCCGTGGCCATGAGCCAGGCACCCGGGTTGTCCGGGACGCCCGACTCGGGCCACTGCTCCAGCGCGGCGACCAGGGCGTCCTGCGCGAGCTCCTCGGCGATGCCCACGTCCCGTACGATCCGGGCGACACCGGCGATGATCCGCGCGGACTCGATCCTGAACACCGTCTCGACCGCGCTCGCTTCCGTCACGGCCACCCATCAGAGCAGCCGTGCGGGACCCGGGCAAGCGCGGCAGGCCGGTCAGCCGGTCGCTTCGTCGATGGCCCGGAGCTCGGAGGTGACGCTCCAGCTCTCCGGGTGGCACTGCAGGAACCGCCTGGTCCACTCCAGGGCCTCCTCCTTGTCCTTGCACTGGAGGATGGCGTACCCACCGACAACCTCCTTGGTCTCGGTGAAGGGCCCGTCGGTGTAGCTGAGCTTTCCGCCGGACCAGTGGACCCGGGTGGCCTGAGCGGTCGGGGTGAGGCCGGCCGTCTCCAGCATCACGCCCGCCTTGTTGATCTCCTCGAACAGGGCGCCCATGCGCTTCTCGAAGTCGGGGTCGGGCTCGAAAGCGGCGGCGGCCTGCTCGTCGATGCGGATGAGCGACATGAAGCGCGGCATGGTGACTCCTCGGTCGGGAGGGCGGGGGCTTTCCCTGCCTCTCACCTCTGCGTCGAACGGGACACGGCCGGATCGACAGCTCCCCCGGTATTCTTCTGAGAAATCTCCGGACCGGCCACCGGGGTGGTCACGCTCGTCAGCGGTCCGCCGGCCCGAGGGACTCGAAGCGCCAGCGGTGCACCGGCCGGGTGACGATCCCCGCGTCCGGCTCGGGCAGCTCGGGCAGCTCGTCGCCGTACGCGCCGTCCCACCACGTGAGGACCAGGACGCGGTCCTGTGGGGCCCGCAGCAGTTCGCTGCGCAGCGGGGGCCGGGCCAGCTCGCCGGCGCGGGCGCGGGCCCACTCCAGGAGTTCCGCGCCCCGGCCCTCGGCGGCCCGGGCCTCCCACATCAGCGCGACGGTCCCGCCGTGCCCGCTCATGAGTACAGGTTGTCCTTGCTGATCTCGTGCACGTGATCGTGCGTGTGGGTGTGGTCCGCGCCCGGTACGTGGGTCTCGGTGACCGGCAGCGAGGAGTCGGCCGAGAGCTCCAGGTCGGAGGCGGGGCGGTTGCGGGCCACCATCTCCGCGCCCAGCGCGGCGACCATGGCCCCGTTGTCGGTGCACAGGCCGGGGCGGGGCACGCGCAGCCGGATGCCGGCCCGCTCGCACCGCTCCTGGGCGAGCGCCCGCAGCCGCGAGTTGGCCGCGACGCCGCCGCCGATCATCAGGTGGTCGACGCCCTCGTCCTTGCAGGCCCGGACGGCCTTGCGCGTGAGCACGTCCACCACGGCCTCCTGGAAGGACGCGGCCACGTCCCGTACCGGCACCTCCTCGCCGGCGGCGCGCTTCGCCTCGATCCAGCGGGCGACGGAGGTCTTCAGGCCGGAGAAGGAGAAGTCGTACGCGGGGTCGCGCGAGCCGCTGAGGCCGCGCGGGAACGCGATGGCCTTCGGGTCGCCCTCCTTGGCGAGGCGGTCGATGACCGGGCCGCCGGGGAAGCCGAGGTGCAGCACGCGGGCGATCTTGTCGAAGGCCTCGCCCGCCGCGTCGTCGATGGTCGCGCCGAGCGGCCGTACGTCGTTGGTGATGTCGGGGGCGAGCAGCAGCGAGGAGTGGCCGCCGCTGACCAGCAGCGCCATCGTCGGCTCGGGCAGCGGGCCGTGCTCCAGCTGGTCGACGCAGATGTGCGAGGCGAGGTGGTTCACGCCGTACAGCGGCTTGTTCAGCGCGTACGCGTACGCCTTGGCCGCCGAGACGCCGACGAGCAGGGCGCCGGCGAGTCCGGGGCCCGCGGTGACGGAGATGCCGTCGAGGTCGCGGCCGGTGACGCCGGCTTCCTTCAGCGCGCGCTCGATCGTGGGGACCATCGCCTCCAGGTGCGCACGGGAGGCGATCTCGGGGACGACGCCGCCGAAGCGGGCGTGTGTGTCGACGCTGGACGCGACGGCGTCGGCGAGCAGCGTCGTCCCGCGGACGATGCCGACGCCGGTCTCGTCGCAGGAGGTCTCGATGCCGAGTACGAGCGGTTCGTCAGCCATCAGTCAGTCTCGTTTTCTTGTACGTGCTCTTGTACGTGGAGGCGCATGACGAGTGCGTCGATGTTGCCCGGCTGGTAGTAGCCGCGGCGGAAGCCGATCGGTTCGAAGCCGAAGCGCTCGTACAGCTTCTGCGCCCGGGTGTTGTCGACCCGGACCTCCAGCAGCACCTCGGCGCACTCGAAGGCCGTGGCGTGCTTCAGCAGGTCGGTCAGGAGCTCGGAGCCGAGCCCGCCGCCCCAGTGGCCGCGGCTGACGCCGATCGTCTGTACGTCGGCGAGGTCACCGGCCGCCGCGAGGCCCGCGTATCCGACGATCCGGCCGGAGACCGGGTCCTCGGCGACCACGTAGCGGCGGGTGGCCTGCGGGCCGCGGGCGTGCGCCAGTTCGGACCAGAACATGCCGGCCGACCAGGCGTCGTCCGGGAACAGCTCGTGCTCCAGGTCGAGCACGGGGTCGATGTCCCACCAGCGCATCTCGCGCAGCACTGCGGTCGTGGCGGTCACTTGGGGGTGACCACCTTGTAGTTCTTCGGGACCTGCGCGTCGGGCCTGCGCAGGTAGAGCGGCTGCGGCGGCAGCAGCTCCGCCCCCGCGGCGAGGCGTGCGGCGGCGAGGGCGGCCAGCGCGCCGGCCGCGACGTGCTCGGGCCCGCGCGCGACCGGGAACGCGTCGGGGTAGAGCACCGCGCCCGCCCCGACGACTGGGAGGCCGGCGAGCTGCTCCGCGATGTCGGCGGGCCGGTCCACGGCAGGTTCACCGGTCCGGGTGAGGGCGTCCTCGTACCGCGCCCAGTAGACCTCCTTGCGGCGGGCGTCCGTCGCGACGGCGAACGGGCCCTCCACCCCGGCCTGCCCCGCGGCGTACGCGAGGGCGTCCAGGGTGCAGACCCCGTGCACGGGCACGGACAGGGCCGAGCCGAAGGTCGCGGCCGTCACCAGACCGACCCGCAGTCCGGTGTACGGGCCGGGGCCGACGCCCACGGCCACGTCCGTCACGGCGTCGAGCGTCACGCCGGCCTCGGTGAGGACCCGGTCGACGGCGGGCAGCAGCAGCTCCCCGTGCCGTCGGGCGTCGACCTGACCGGACTCGGCGACGACGCGGGTCCCGTCGTGCAGAGCGACGGTGACAGCGGGGGTGGCGGTATCCATAGCGAGCAAGAGCACGCAAACAGCCTACGGCTCCGCCGCGGGCGGTACGGCGCCCCGTACGGCGTCCCGGGACGGGGGTGCTCCGGTGCTACCGTCACCGGGTATACGCGGAGTACGTGTAAACGCTTGTACGACATACGACGGCGAAAGAGGCGCACGGTGGCTAGGGGCAGCTCGGGAATCGTGGCCGCGCTCACCGCGGCGGCCGTCGCCGCGGTCGGCTTCCTGGCCTACCAGGCATCGGCGGACGTCCCGGACAACCTCGCCGCCAAGCCGAAGGCGTCCAGCAGCGCACCGGCCACGGGCGGCCACGCCAAGCCGAAGCCGAAGCCGAAGAAGGACCCTCTGGCCGTTCCCCTGGCGTCCGGTTCCGGCATGCGCGTGGTGTACGCGCTGGGCGACCGCCGGGTGTGGCTGGTGGACGCGAAGAACAAGTCGACGCGGACCTTCAAGGTGATGCCGAGCGCGGTGCAGGCCGCTCCTGGCGTCTACCAGGTGACCTCGCGCTCCGGCAGCGTCACGGGCTCCGACGGGGTGCCGATCGAGCACGTGGTCCGGTTCGCGACGAACAACGACGTGGCCATCGGCTTCAGCGCCGCGCAGGACGGCTCGATGGAGAGCCCGGACCCGACGCTGAAGGCGGGCGGCGTACGGATGTCCCGCGAGGACGGGAACGCGGTGTGGACGTTCGCCGCGGTGGGCGTGAAGGTCAACGTCGTCTCTTAGTAACGTCGTCTCTCAGTTCTGCCGACAACTCTGCTGGTTCTGCCGACAACTCTTTCGACAGCCCTGCCGGGAACGCCGTCCCGCAGTCCTGCCGAAACGGTCGTCCCGTAGCTCCGCCGAGCCCGTCAGCCCTGCCGAGCCCCCGTCCGTGGGGCTCAGGCCCGCTTCGCGTTCGCTCCCGAGCCCTCGCGCGGCACGGGCGCCGCACCGTGCGGGCGCGGGCCGGGCGGGGTGGAGACCGCGTCGGCGGCCGCCCCGGCGGCGAGCAGGTCTCTCATCGATACCGCCCGCGGCGGCTGCACGTCACGCTCGGATGTCGGCATGGGACGCCTCCTTGAGCTCCGGTGGAAGGCACGGTTAGGCAGACCTAACCTGCTCTCGCCCTCCATGTCACCACGCCCGCACCGCCCCGCGCAACAATTTGCCGACACCATGTCGGAAACAAGCCCCGGGGGTGACGTCTCTCAGGCCCCGGCCGTGTCCCACGGGGCCCAGGACTCCACCCGCAGCCCCGCCCAGCGTGCGCCGACGCCCACGAGCGTCACCTCGCGCCGTTCGTCGTCCGTGTCGCCGACCGCGCGGTCGATCAGCACCTGGAGCCGGTCCTCGGAGAGCTCCTCGACCTTGCCGTCGCCCCATTCGACGACGACCACCGAGTCCGGCAGCGACACGTCGAGGTCCAGGTCCTCCATCTCGTCGAGCCCGCCGCCCAGGCGGTACGCGTCGACGTGGACCAGCGCCGGGCCGGCGCCGAGCGGGGGGTGGACGCGGGCGATCACGAAGGTGGGGGAGGTGACGGCGCCGCGTACGCCGAGGCCCTCGCCGAGACCGCGGGTCAGTGTCGTCTTCCCGGCGCCGAGCTCGCCGCTGAGCATCACCAGGTCGCCGGGGCGCAGCACACCGGAGATCCGGCGGCCCAGGGCCTGCATCTGTTCGGGGGACTCGACGGCCAGCGTCACGGTGACGGCGCCCGTCGGGGTGGCTCCGGCGCGCTCGGCCGCCGGGCTGTTCTGCGGTGCTTCCATGCCCGCCAACGTTAGAGGATTTCCGGTTCGGCCCCGGCCCTCACCCACGGTCCTCGGAGGCTCCGGTACGAGGAACTGCCGCCCTCACCCACGGGCCTCGGAGGACTCCGGTACGGCCCCGGCCCGCACCAGCAGGTCCGCCAGCCGGTCCGTCACCGTCTCCGGGTGCTCCAGCATCACCAGGTGTCCGGCGTCCGGGACGATCACCAGCTCCGCGTCGGGCAGCTCGTCCGCGATCGCCTCGCTGTGCGAACTGGGCGTCACCAGGTCCTTGTCGCCCGCCAGGATCAGTACCGGGACGTCCCGGAACAGCGGCAGGGCGTTGCTCTTGTCGTGCTCGGCGAAGGCGGGGTAGAACTCCGCGACGACGTCGATCGGCGTGGACTCGATGAGCCGCTCGGCGAATCGCTCGACCGCCGGGTCCACGTCCCGCGAGCCGAACGAGTACCGCTTGATCAGCCCGGCGAACAGGTCCGCGGTCGCCCGCCTCCCCCGCTCCACCAGCTCCGCCTGCGAGCCGAGCGCCTTCAGTACGCCGGGCAGCACCCGCCGCACCGCGTTCACTCCCGCCACGGGCAGCCCGAAGTTGACCTCGCCGAGCTTCCCGCTCGACGTGCCGACGAAGGCGACGGCGGCGACCCGGTCCCGCATCAGGGCCGGGTACTGGTCGGCGAACGCCATCATCGTCATGCCGCCCATCGAGTGCCCGACCAGCACCAGGGGCCCCTCGGGGGCGGCCGCGTCGATCACGGCCTTGAGGTCGCGGCCGAGCTGGTCGATGCCGACGTGCACGCCCTGTGCCTGCGCCCGGCCGCGCTCGGAGCGGCCGTGGCTGCGCTGGTCCCAGTGGACGGTGCGCACGAGGCCGCGCAGGGCCGCCCGCTGGAAGTGCCAGGAGTCCTGGCTGAGGCAGTAGCCGTGGCTGAAGACGACCGTCACCGGGGCGGGCGCCTTGCGTCCGAAGAGACGGAGCCTGCGCGGACCGGCGGCGGAGCCGGTGGGCGTGCCGTCCGTCCCCGTTCCGCTGCCCGGGTCGACCTCGTCGATCTCGTAGTACAGCTCGGTGCCGTCGTCGGCCGTGGCCCGGCCCGGCAGCCCGCGCAGCGAGCCGTACGGTCCGGTGGCGTCCAGTGCCAGCCTGGCCCGCTTGCGCATGCCGCGGCCGACCGTCAGCCGCTCGACCGCGACCCCGGCCGCCGCACCTGCGGCGATCACACCTATGGCGGCCCCGGCGATCCCCGCCCGGCGCCAGCCGGCCGCCGAAGCGGCCGTCACCACCGCGTCCCCCGCGCTGATCTCGCTCACCGTGCCGCGCTCCTCGTCGGTCGTGTCGTGTCCGTCGGGTCGGTCAGGGCCGGCCGGTCTCCCGCGATCCCTGCGATCTCGTCCGGCCGTCCCAGGACATGCTCAGATCGTGCCTGGTCAGAGGCGCCTGTTCGGTCAGGACCCGGCCGAGGGGTCCTCCGGCGTTTCGTCGTCCCGGTAGACGCGCGGCACCCGGCCGCCGATCCGGGTGACGATCTCGTACGCGATCGTGTCGGCCGCCCGCGCCCAGTCCTCGGCGCTCGGCTCGCCCCGGTCCCCCGGGCCGAACAGCACGGCGTCGCTGCCCACCGCCGGCTCGTCCCCGTGGAGGTCGACGACGAACTGGTCCATGGCGATTCGTCCCGCGATCGTCCGCCGGACGCCGCCGACGAGGACCGGGCCGCGGCCCGACGCGTGGCGCGGGATGCCGTCCGCGTACCCCACCGGCACCAGGCCGAGCGTGGTCTCCCCGGACGTCGTGTAGTGGTGCCCGTAGCTGATGCCGTGACCGGCCGGCACCCGCTTGACCAGGGCGATGGACGCGGCGAGCGTCATCACGGGCCGCAGCCCGAAGTCGGCGGGGGTGCCGAGCTCGGGGCTGGGCGAGATGCCGTACATGGCGATCCCGGTGCGTACGAGGTCGAAGTGCGACTCGGGGACCGTCAGCGTCGCCGGGGAGTTCGCGATGTGCCGCACCTCGGGCTCGACACCGGCCTTCTCCGCGTAGGCCACCATGTCGCGGAAGGTGTCGAGCTGGGCGGCGATCGAAGGGTGTCCGGGTTCGTCGGCGCAGGCGAAGTGGGACCAGAGGCCGGTGACACGGACGGTGCCCGCCTGTTCGGCGGTGCGGGCGGCGGAGACCAGTTCGGCCCAGTCGGCGGGCTGGCAGCCGTTGCGGCCGAGGCCCGTGTCGGCCTTGAGCTGGACTCGGGCGGGCCGGCCCGCCTCCGTCGCCGCCGCGGTGACCTCGCGCAGCGCCCACATGCCGCTCACCGACACGTCGATGTCGGCCTCGATCGCCTCGCGCCAGGGCCCGCCCGGCGTCCACAGCCAGCACATCACCCGGCCGCCGAGCCCGGCCGCGCGCAGGGCGAGCGCCTCGTGCGGGGTGGCGGTGCCCAGCCAGGTGGCGCCCGCTTCGAGCGCGGCGCGGGCGCAGCGCTCCGCCCCGTGCCCGTAGGCGTCGGATTTGACGACGGCCATGAGTTGCGCGCCCGCCGCCCGGGCACGCAGAACGCGCACGTTGGCGCGGAGTGCGGCGAGGTCGATCTCGGCACGGGCTCTCAAGGACGCTGTCTCGTTCATCGCGCCCAGTGTCTCACTGGCGCACGACGGGGCCCCGGGGCGTCGGCCGTGGCAGGGCGCGGCGCGCCGGTGGACGCGCACGTCAGCGGCGGTGCAACTCGTGTTCCACGTGGTCGACGAGGACCGGGACGTGGCTGTGCGGGACGTCCTTGACGGCCGTGACGAGCGTCACCGGGCCGCCCTCGCGGACCAGCGCCTTCAGCTCGTCCACGGCCGGCGTGTGCACGGGGTCGGCGAGCTCGGCCCGGTAGCGGTCCACGAAGGTGTCGTACCGGTTCTCGGAACGGTCCTCGTGGTACCAGGAGCGCAGTTCGTCCGACGGGGTGACGTCCTTGAGCCACTTGTCGATCGCGGCCCGCTCCTTGGAGACACCGCGCGGCCACAGCCGGTCGACGAGGACGCGGGTCCCGTCGCCGTCCTCCTCGGGGTCGTACACCCTGCGTACGCGCAGGTCACTGTCGGCGGTCACTGGCATTCTCCTCTCGCCGCTCCCAGCATCACTCAGGCCCGTACGTCCCGCCATGCCTCCGCGATCGCCTCCGCGACGTCCTGCGCGGCGACCGGGGAGCCGTCGGAGGCGTGCCGGGCGGCGAGCCCGTGGAGGTGGGCGCCGACGGACGCGGCGTCGCGCGGGGCGAGACCCGCGGCGAGCAGTGAACCGGTCAGCCCGGAGAGCACGTCGCCGCTGCCGGCCGTGGCGAGCCACGAGGTGCCGGTCGGATTGACCCGCACGGGCGAGTGCGGGGCGTCGGTGGCGATCAGAGTCGTCGAGCCCTTGAGCAGGACCGTGGCGCTGAACCGGGAGGCGAGTTCGCGTACGGCGGCGAGCCGCCCCGCCTCGACCTCCTCGCGCGGTACGCCGAGCAGCGCCGCGGCCTCCCCGGCGTGCGGGGTCAGGACGGTGGGCGCGGTGCGTGCCCGTACGACGTCGGCGTCCAGCAGCCGCAGCCCGTCCGCGTCGACGAGCACCGGCACGTCCGTTGCCAGCACGTCGGAGACGGCTTCGACGGCGTCCGTGCCGTCGCCGAGCCCCGGCCCGACCACCCAGGCCTGCACGCGCCCGGCCTTCGACGGCGGACCGGCGTGGACCAGGGTCTCCGGATGCCGCGCGATCACGGCGTCGCCGCCCGGCCCGACGTAGCGCACGGCCCCCGCACCGCCGCGCAGCGCCCCGGAGACGGCGAGCACCGCGGCCCCCGGGTAGCGCGCCGATCCGGCGACGATGCCGACGACACCGCGCCGGTACTTGTCGCTCTCCGCGGCGGGCACGGGCAGCAGGGCGGCGACATCCGCGTACTGGAGCGCCTCCAGGTCGGGTACGTCGGGGAGTTCGGCGCCGAGCCCGATGTCGACGAGGAGCAGGGCACCGGCCCGTTCGGCGGCCGGATCGACGAGCAGTCCCGCTTTGTACGCCCCGAAGGTGACGGTGGCGTCGGCTCGCACGGCGGCCCCCCGCACCTCGCCGGTGTCGGCCTCGACGCCGCTCGGCAGATCGACGGCGACCACGGGCACCCCGTGGGCCGCGTAGTGCTCCACCACGGCGGCGGTGTCCGGCCGCAGTCCGCCGCGCCCGCCGATGCCGGTGATGCCGTCGACGACGAGGTCGATGTGCCCGCCCCAGTCGCGGTGCGGGGCCACATCGCCGCCGTCCATCACACGCCCGCCGGCCGCCAGCAGGGCCGCGACGCCGCCCTCGTGGGCCCGGCCGGGTGACACGCGCACGGCCACGACACCCGCGCCCCGCCGGGCCAGCCGGGCCCCCGCGTACAGCGCGTCGCCGCCGTTGTCGCCGCTGCCGACGAGGAGGACGACCCGGGAACCGTAGACGCGGCCGCCACGCCGCAGCAGATCGGCGCAGGCGGCGGCAAGCCCGGCGGCGGCGCGCTGCATCAGCGTGCCCTCCGGGAGCCGTGCCATGAGGGCCTGTTCGGCGGCCCGTACGGTCGAGACGCTGTAAGCGGTACGCATGGCTCCAACGTACGCAGGATCGGCCGATCCTACCCCTCCGCGATCACGACCGCCGAGGCAATCCCCGCGTCATGGCTGAGCGACACGTGCCAGTGCCGCACGCCCAGCTCGGCCGCGCGTGCGGCGACGGTGCCCCGGACCCGCAGCCGGGGCTGCCCGCTCTCCTCGACGTACACCTCGGCGTCCGTCCAGAGCAGCCCGCCGGGCGCACCGAGCGCCTTGGCGAGGGCCTCCTTGGCGGCGAACCGGGCCGCCAGCGAGGCGATCCCGCGCCGCTCACCACCGGGAAGCAGCAACTCACTTTCGATGAAAAGGCGTTGGGCGAGCTGCGGCGTACGCTCCAGCGCCGCGTCGAACCGCTCGATCTCCGCCACATCGATCCCGACCCCGATGATCACGTACGCACCCTCACTGTTGGCTGATGGCTCACTCCACCGTGACGGACTTCGCCAGGTTGCGCGGCTGGTCCACCTCGTTGCCGCGGGCCGTCGCCAGCTCGCAGGCGAAGACCTGCAACGGCACCGTCGCGACCAGCGGCTGAAGCAGCGTAGGCGTTGCGGGAATCCGGATGAGGTGGTCGGCGTACGGGACGACCTCCTCGTCGCCTTCCTCCGCGATGACGACGGTGAGCGCGCCGCGGGCCCGGATCTCCTGGATGTTCGACACGACCTTGCCGTGCAGGACCGAGCGGCCGGCGGGTGACGGCACCACGACGACCACCGGCAGGCCCTCCTCGATCAGCGCGATCGGCCCGTGCTTGAGCTCACCGGCGGCGAACCCCTCGGCGTGCATGTACGCGAGCTCCTTGAGCTTCAACGCGCCTTCCAGGGCGACCGGATAACCGACGTGCCGGCCGAGGAAGAGCACGGTGTCGTGCGAGGCGAGCGACCGGGCCAGCTCCCGGACCGGCTCCATGGTCGACAGGACCCGGTCGACGGAGCCGGAGATCTCGGAGAGCTGTCGGATGACGGTACGGATCTCGTCGCCCCACTTGGTCCCGCGCACCTGGCCGAGGTAGAGGGCGACGAGATAGCAGGCGACGAGCTGGGTCAGGAACGCCTTGGTGGAGGCGACGGCGACCTCGGGACCGGCGTGCGTGTAGAGCACGGCGTCGGACTCGCGGGGGATGGTCGACCCGTTCGTGTTGCAGATGGCGAGGACCTTCGCGCCCTGCTCGCGGGCGTGCCGCACCGCCATCAGGGTGTCCATCGTCTCGCCGGACTGCGAGATGGCGATGACGAGGGTGTGCGGGTCAAGGATCGGGTCACGGTAGCGGAACTCGCTGGCGAGCTCGGTCTCGCACGGGATCCGGGTCCAGTGCTCGATGGCGTACTTGGCGATCATCCCGGCGTGGAACGCGGTCCCGCAGGCGACGATCACCACCTTGTCGACCTCGCGCAGCTCACCCCGGGTGATCCGCACCTCGTCGAGGTGGAGCGTGCCCTCCCGGTCGATCCGGCCGAGCAGGGTGTCGGTGACGGCCTTGGGCTGCTCGGCGATCTCCTTGAGCATGAAGGAGGCGTAGCCGCCCTTCTCGGCGGCGGAGGCGTCCCAGTCCACGTGGTACGAGCGCACCTCGGCGGGCTCCCCGTCGAACCCGGTGACGACGACCCCCTCCCGCCGCAGCTCGACCACCTGGTCCTGGCCGAGCTCGATCGCGGAGCGGGTGTGGGCGATGAACGCGGCGACGTCGGAGGCGAGGAAGGCCTCCCCGTCCCCCACCCCGACGACGAGCGGCGAGTTCCGCCGGGCCCCGACCACCACGTCGGGCGCGTCCGCGAACACGGCGACGAGCGTGAACGCCCCTTCGAGGCGCCGGCACACCTGCCGCATCGCCTCCGCCGGGTCCGCGCTCTGCGAGAACGCCTCGGCGAGGAGGTGGGCGACGACCTCGGTGTCGGTCTCCGAGACCAGGTCGTGGCCGCGCTTGCCGAGCTCGGCGCGCAGGGCGGCGAAGTTCTCGATGATCCCGTTGTGGACGACGGCGACGCGTCCGGCGTTGTCGAGGTGCGGGTGGGCGTTGACGTCGGTGGGGCCTCCGTGGGTGGCCCACCGGGTGTGCCCGATCCCGGCGCTGCCGGCCGGCAGCGGCTTCTCGACCAGCACCTTCTCCAGGTTGACGAGCTTCCCGGCCTTCTTGGCGGCGGCCAGTCCCCCGTCGGCGAGGACCGCGATGCCGGCGGAGTCGTACCCCCGGTACTCCAGCCGCTTGAGACCGGCGACGACGACGTCCTGCGCCGACTGCCCACCGACGTAACCCACGATTCCGCACATAGTGGTCCTTTCCTGGTCACCAGCCCCTGTTCTTCGCATAGTCGCAGAAGGTGCGGGAGGTGTCAGGAAGGACGGCGCCGGGCAGGCCCGCCCGTGCGGGCAAAAGCGCGGGTGCCCAGACGTGCCGGTCGCTGTCCGGCGGATACGGGCCGGGGCGAGGACCACAGGGGGGCGGCCCACCGGCAGGCAGGCGGCAACCCCGCCGTGCGGGGCGCATGTGACCTGCGGCACCCCCCTTGCCCGTCGAGGTCGGCGCGATGCGCCGACCGCACCGGATCAATGCAGTTCACAGCGGCGGAACAGATGCGTCCACAACCCGACGATCTTGCCGTTCGTGGCTGGATATATGCACAGCGTGATTTTCTTCGAAAATGCGTGAGTGATTCGCGCGTCAGATCGCTTAGGTGGCTCTTGAGGGCAACCGGCCCTCCCCGTAGGAAAGTTGAGCCTCCCTCAATGACGAGGAACTGCGATGGCCCGCGAGACCGGGAGACCCGTGTGAGCGACAAGGACGTCCGCGAGGGCGCGTCCCCCGAGAGGGGTCATGAACGAGCTGGGGCGATGACCCATGTGCCGCTTGATCTCCCGCTCGACTTCGAAGCGTTCTATCTGGGACACCAGGAGTCCTTCCACGCCTACGCCGAGGTCCACTTCGGCAGCCGCAAGGCCGCCGAGGATGTCGTACACAACGTGTTCCTGGAGATCCTGGGCGGCTGGGACCAGCTGTTGCGGACCGGGAACGTGGACCAGGGCGCCTGGGCCATCGTGCGCCGGGCGGTGAGCGCGCAGCTGGACAAGGACGACCGGGCGCCCGCGTTCGTCATCAACGGGCCGATCGCCCAGACACTGCGTTCGGCCCGGGACAAGCTGCAGATCATGGAGAGCGCCTCCGGTCTGTACGCGGAGATCGCGGAGCTGCCCGGCCGCCAGTTCGAGGTGATCGTGCTCCGCTACATACTCGGATATCCCACGACGAAGGTCGCCTGGTTCGTCGGGCTCGACGAACGCACCGTCGACCATCACATCAGACGGGGACGGGAGCGGCTCAGGGTCAAGCTCGGACTTCCCGCCGAACCCCGCAGAAAGGGAACAGGCACGTGACCTCCGCCATCGACACCATGCTGGCCAACGCGGCCATGCCCCTCTCCGGCTCGCGCGACTTCGACGTCGCAGCCGCGCTGTGCCGCCTGGCCGCGGACGCCGCACAGACGGCCCCGACTCCCGAGATCACCCGCAGTGCACAGGCCGGCCAGCGGCTGAGCGTGATCTCGCAATGGGTACTCAACGAACCGGACGCCCCCGAGCGGATGGGGCGGATCGCGGAGGATTCCGACCACGGCGCCTTCGAGACCGCCGCGCACCTCGACGTCGACGGGGCACTCGTATTCGCCTGCCTGCTCCATCTGACCGGGCATCCCGAGTCGGCCCAGTTCTGGTGGCAGCTTGCCGCCGGTGCGGGCAGCCGCGCCTCGATGTACTGCCTGCACCTCCATCACCTCCGTCTCGGGGAAGCCCGCGAAGCACGGCACTGGTACCACCAGTTGATGGAGTCCACCTCCGAGACAGCTCCTCCTGACGCCACGTTCATCGAGGGGCTGGAGATCTTCGCCCGCTACGTCCGTACCACGGGGTCCGGAGCCAGCGCTCCAACCGGCCGATTGGAGAGCGAGGTCGACCGCCTCGCGTCCAGTCACACCTGTAGCGGCGGAATAGTGCGTCGGCCCGACCGGCAGCTGGTGAAGCAGCTGCATGAGTTCACGGAACGCTCGTGACGATCGCGGCACGGAGGATCGCAGGCCAATGGCCCAAGTGCGGCCATATCGGCAGGGGTTGTGAGCAGTTGCCTTTCAAGTACGCCGGACTCTTCACGGAAGGGAGCACGATTCGGATGGCCGACTCCGCATGGCCGAAGGGACGGAACGAGGAGGTTCCGGATCCGCACAACCCGGTCGGTACCACGGGCGGCGCGGTCCAGGACCATATCGATTCGGGTCCGGACAGGCCGGAGGAGCCCGATCGCGGTGCCACATCGTGGCTGACGTGGATCAAGCTGGGAGCCGAAACGACCCTGGCGATCGTGATGCTCGGCAGCACGATCTACGGCCTGGTCCGCGGCAACGGCGGATGAGGATCGCCGCCTCACCCGCCGCTTGATTCCGAACCCGGCTTGGGCCGCGTCCTGGATCACGGTCCTGGACGCGGGCCCCCTCTGTCCGACGCTTCCTGGCCACCCCTCGTGGCGGTGGTGATCACCCGCGACCCGGGCCACCTGTACCGCTACCCGAGCGAGCACCTGGGGCAGCTGGAGGGCGTGGAGCACGTGGAATCGATGCCGTTCCTGCGACGCGTGAAACAGCTGACGTACCAGCCGTTCCGGGGGTAGTCCGACGCGTCGAGCAGTAAAGTAGGAATGGCTCATACTTTGAGCCATTCCTACTTCAGGAGAGCCCGTGGCCTTCACCGGACGCACCCGTGAGCTGCGCATCCTCGGAGCATGGCTGGAGCGCGTCGTCTCGGCGACCGGCGGCAGCGCCGGGCAGGCGCTGGTGATCAAGGGCCGACGGCGGATCGGCAAGACACGGCTCGTACAGGAGTTCTGCGCACGGTCCGGGCAGCCGTACGTCTTCTTCCAGGCGACCCGAAGTCAGCCTGCTCCCCTCGCACGGCGTGCACTGTTCGACGCCGTCGCCGGTGGCCAGGGGATGCGGGACCACGGGTCGGCGCTGGAACACGCCGCCGCCCCCGAGGACTGGGTCCGGACGCTGGCTGCCGTCGCAGCCGCCCTGCCCGCGGACGAGCCGGTGATTCTCGTACTGGACGAAGTCCCCTGGCTGTCGGAGTCGGACCCGGGGTTCGACGCGGCACTCAAGACGGCGTGGGACATGCACCTGTCCACGAAACCGGTGCTCCTGCTGCTGCTCGGATCCGATATGGCGATGATGGACCGGCTGACGTCGTACGACCATCCGTTCTACGGTCGGGCCGGCCAGTACACGGTGGGGCCGCTCAGTCCTGCCGACGTACAGGACTCCACGGGGCTGGATGCCGCGGCAGCACTCGACGCCTATCTCGTCACCGGGGGCTTCCCCGAAGTCGTGACCGGCTGGCGGACCGGGGAATCAGTCGCCGGATATCTGGACCGCCAGGTGGAGGACCCCTCATCGGTCCTGCTCACGACGGGTGAGCGATCCCTCGCGGCGGAGTTTCCCGCTCGCCTCCAGGCAGGCCGGGTGCTCCGGGCGATCGGCTCCGGCGAGCGGACGTTCTCCGGCATCGCGGCAAGCACGGGGGGCGCCGACGGGCGCGCCCTGGCACACGGCACGCTCGCCCCGATACTGACCGAACTCACCGAGGCGAAACGGATCGTGGCCGCCGATCTCCCCCTGTCCACACAGGCGGCCCCCAAGCTCAAGCGCTACCGCATCGCGGACACCTATCTGCGCTTCTGGCTCGCACATCTGGAGGACGCGGTCGCGCAGGCGGAGAGGGGCAGGGGCGAGATCTCGGCCGCCCGCATTCAGCGTTCCTGGCCGTCGTGGCGGGGACGCGCGGTGGAGCCGGTGATCAGGGAGTCACTCGCCCGCCGGATCCCCGACGGCCTCTTCCCCGAGGCCGTCGAGGTCGGCGGCTGGTGGAACCGGCAGAACAACCCCGAGGTCGACCTCATCGGCGCGGACACCCATCCCGTGGCACGTCACGTCACCTTCGTGGGATCGGTGAAGTGGCGCGACGAGACCCCGTTCGGGGCACGTGACCTCGCCGAACTCGTCACCTCCGCACAGCACGTGCCGGGAGCGGAGGGCGCGGCTCTGGTCGCGGTCAGCCGCCGCCCCCCGACGGGTGCGGCTGCTGAGGGGCTGGCGGCGCACTGGGGGCCGGAGGACGTCATCGCCGCGTGGCGCTGACGCCCTCCGGCCCACCATCCCGTCGAGGTCCTGCGGGCGGTGCACCCGGCAGGCCCTCGGGGCTCGCTCCGGCTCCGTCAGCGGACCGGGCCGGCCGTCACCGGTCCTGGGCCAGGGCGACGAGTTCGGCGAACAGACCCCCGGCGTGGATCAGGTCGTCGTACGTACCGTGCTCGGTCACCCGGCCGTGTTCCATGACGATGATCCGGTCGGCCAGACGCGTGTTCTCCAGCTGATGCGTCACGACGATCGTCATGCAGTCGGCGGCCAGCCGCTTGATCTCCAGGAAGATCTGGTGCTCGCCGCGGGCGTCCATCTGTGAGGTCGGCTCGTCCAGGATCAGCAGCGGGGTCCGCCGGTACAGCGCACGGCCGCACGCGAGCCGCTGCCACTGCCCGCCGGAAAGCTCCGCTCCGCCGAACAGTTCACGCGCCAGCAGGGTGTCGAGCCGGTTCGGCAGTTCCTCGACGGCCTCGCGCATGCCCACGGCGTCGACGGCCTTCCACACCAGCTCGTCGTCCCACGACTTGGGCTGGCCGAGGGTGATGTTCTCCCGGGCCCGCAGCGGCCAGGTGGCGAAGTTCTGCGGTACGAGCGCGGTCCGCTTCCACACGGCCTCGGCGTCGGCCTGCGCCAGGTCGGTGCCGTCCCACAGCACGCGGCCCTTGTCGGCGAGGAGGAGGCCGGTGATGAGCTTGGTGAGCGTGGACTTGCCGGAGCCGTTCTCACCGACCACGGCCAGGATCTCGCCCCGCCGCAGGCTCAGGGAGACGCCGTTCACGGCCGGCTGTTCCTTCCCCGGGTACCGGTAGACCACCTCGTCGAGCCGGATCTCGTCCACCTGCTCCGGAATCGTCAGCTCGCCGCGCTTCGGGGCGCGCGCGTCGGCCATGTAGAGGAACGCGCGCATGTCGACGAGATAGAGCGAGGTGTGAAACAGCGCGGCGCCCTGGATCACGAGTTGGGAGAGCGCGGCAAGGGTGGTCTGCACGGCGAGGACGGCGGTCGCCGCGACCGGCAGCGGGACGGCGCCCGTGGTGGCGAGCCAGGCGAGGAGGGCCCAGGTGCCCGTCAGGAAGACACCGCTCACCGCGCTGGTGGACACGTCGATGCGCAGTTGCCGGGGCGCGGCCGTCAGGGTGCGCCGGTCGATGCGCTCGGACAGCGCCCGGTACCAGTACAGGAGGTAGCCGGTCATGCCGTTGGCGCGGACCTCGTCGCCGTACCGGGCGGAGGTGGCCCACCAGCGCGTCATGCCGCGCACGTTGCGGTCGCCGACGTTGAGGTAGTGGGTCTCGTAGTCCACGCGGGCCCGGAGGATCGCCCCGAGCCCGGCCGGGAGGACGGCGAGCAGCAGGGCGGGGAGCATGGCCCAGTGCAGGACGGTGATGACGCCGCCCGCGGCAACCATCCGGACACCGGCGGCCATGAACCGCTGTGCGTCGTTGACCAGGGTCGTGGTGCGGGTGACCCCCACTTCGGCGGCTTCCTGCCGGTCCGCGAAACCGTCCTCGCCGTACGCGGCCACCTCGACCCGGCACACGGCGGCGACCAGCGCCACGTCCGCCTCGGTCATCAGCAGCGGCGTGACGCGGCGTTCGGCGTACGAGGCGAGCGCCATGCCGAGGCGGCCCGCACCGGCGGCCACGGTCACCACGACGAGGGCGGGCAGGGCGCCGTGCAGGCGTTCGGAGACGGGACCTGCAGCAAACAGGTACGTCATCGCCCTGGCGGTGAAGGCGAGCGTGAGGGCAGCTGCGGTGCCGGTGAGGAGCTGGCAGAGCAGAAGAACCAGGACGGCGGTCCGGTCCACCGCCCAGGCAAGTCGGACCGTGTGCTTCAGGACGGCGGGAAGGCGCCCGCACATGGTGCGGAAACCGGCCTCTGCCAGCGGGTTCTTGCCATGCTTGCCCTGGAAGTCGAGGACGGCCGGGGGTGGGGGTGGCGGTGTATCCGAGTGCGCGGTCAAGGCGTCAGTCACAGTCACCTGCGTCCCTCCTGGGACTCGGTGCCGCACCTGGATGGCTCGGCGGTGCACGGCATAACGACGCCCATGGAGAATCGAACGCGCTCGATTCCGGACGTGTGCGACCTCAGCAACGGCAAGGGGTCGCGGGCTCGTTCCGTGTGCTGGGGCAAGTCGTGAAGCGACGGATCATGGCCGAATCGCCGACGCTTGAAACGGCTGTGACGGGTGGGTTTCCCGGCGCGGACCGGCAGGACCCGTCACGCGACGAGGACCTGCGGCGCGGGCGGGCGCGGCAGGTCCTCGGGGGCGTGCGGAGGCTACGTATCGAGCGGTCAGTTGGCCGATGCGTACGAGACGAAGTCTGCCCAGGCGGCCGGGGTGAAGCCGAGTTCGGGGCCGGGGATGTTCTTCGAGTCGCGGACGTGGATGGTGGTGGGGGCGGTGGCTACCTCGACGCACTGTGGGCCGTCATTGGTGCTGTAGCTGCTCTTGAACCAGCTCAGGTCTGAAGGGTTTCCGGCCGAGGGCTTGGCACTCATGTCTCTCCCAGCAGTTTTTCGATGAAGGTCCGCGACAGCCGAGGCGTGAGCGCTTGTGCCCTGATCATGCCGTACCGCATCTCAAGGATCTGGACTTCCTTGGGATCACTGATCAGTCGGCTGATGAGCTGGACCTCGTTATGTCCCACAGCCGAGCCGTCACTCAACTTGAGCACCTCGTGCGAGCCGCCCAAGCCTGCGTGCTCCTCTGTCTCCGTCGGCATCACCTGGATTTCGACGTGCCTCAACGAGCTCAGTTCTAGCAGGTGTTCGAGCTGCCCCCGCAACACGTTTTTCCCGCCCGTAGGCCTCCGGAGCGTCGCCTCCTCCTGGACGAACGTCAGCAGGGGCGCAGGCCGCCGCTCGAAGATGGACTGGCGGGCCATGCGGGCGGCGACGAGCCGGTCGACCTGCTCTTCCGTGTACGCCGGGCGACGTTCCCCGTACAGCGCCCGCGCATACGCCTCCGTCTGAAGCAATCCGTCAATGACGACACCGGCATACGAACCGAGCTCCACCGCATCGGCTTCCAACTTGGCCAGGTCGCGGACTTTGCGCGGGTACCGCGCCTCCGCCACATCCTGTTTCATCGCGGCGATCTTGCCGCCCGCGCCGACCGCCTCGTCCGTACGGTCCAGGAACTCCGGCTTCGGGATCCGTGTCCCGGCCTCCACCTTGTAGACGAGGTTCTCCCCGTACCCGATCACCTCACCCAACTCCGCCGCACGTAACCCCGCCGCCTCGCGCCAGAGCCGGATCTGCCGGCCGACCGCCGCGATCACCGCACCCGAATCGTCCTCGGGTTCGACGTCCCATTCGGGCCCGTCCGTACCGTCGTTGACTCCCATACGCCACCCGCCTCCACCCGTGAACGGCCCCTGACCGTGTACGCGTGGGACAGGTCCGGACAACCGCTGGACAGTCACCGTCCGTACACGCGTCGATGCTGTTCAGCGTAGCCACGGGCGGCCACGCTGAGTGACGTGAACCGAGAAATCACCCAACCGCGTGCCCGGACCGGCCAGTTCGCCGTACAGCTCTCCGCCACCCGCCGGGGCGCCCGGCTCGCCCGGCTGCTGGCCACCGAGCAGCTCCGTTCCTGGGGACTTCCGCTGGAAGACGCGAGCCACGTCGTCGCCGAACTGGCGGCCAACGCGGCGCTCCACGGATACGTATCCGGGCGGGACTTCCGCGTCCTGCTGACGGTTGACGGGGACACGCTGCGTATCGAGGTCGCGGACGCACGCGGCGATCGGCTGCCCCGCGTACAGGACCTCCGGACCGCCCCGTCCGAGTCCGGTCGCGGGCTGCTGCTCGTCGAGGCGCTCGCCACCCGCTGGGGTGTCGAGCACGGACCGTTCCCGCGCAAGACCGTCTGGGCGGAGCTCGCGCTGACCGGTTCCTGAAACCACGACCCGGTGGGCCGCGACGCGATGGAGTACGACGCGGTGGGCCACGACGCGGCAGTCCACGACGTAAAAGGCTTTTAAGTCCTTTGGGAAGAAGAAATTAACCAAACCCGACCCACCCGGGTGGACCTCAGCAGGCCCGCCGCGCGCCCGCGAGCGCGTCGCGAGTGCCCGTCACTCGCACGGGTGAGGTTCGCCAAGTGGGCTAGGTTTCGCCCTGGTTGCCTGGCATATGCTCACGAAACCAAACTTCAGAACTGTGACGGCCCCCGCCGGGATGGCAATCCCGAGCGAGGGCCTGACCGCCGAGGAAGAAGAAGCCCTTCCCGATGGATACCCAGCAGGTTATCTCCCCCTCCCGCGCGCCCTCCCGGGCCCCGTCCGGCGGCGTCGTCCACGTGAAGGTGCGCCACAGCAGCCACTTCACGGTCATCGGCAACCACCTCGCCCAGCACCACGAGCTCTCGCTCATCGCGATCGGCCTCGCCACGCACATCCAGTCGCTGCCCACCGGGGCGAAGGTCGGCATCAAGTGCCTGGTCGAGCGCTTCCCGGAGAGCGAGGCCCGCATCGCAGGGGCCCTGCGGGAACTGGAGAAGCACGGCTACCTCCACCGCACCCGCGAACGCCTCCCGTCCGGCCGCGTCGTCACCCGCACGACCTCGTACAACCAGCCCTGCACCGTGGACCGGGAGGCTCCGGCCCGGGAGTTGAGAGCGAATCGGGCACCCTCGGCACCGGAACACGCCCCGAAAACCGCCCACATCACTCGCAACCCGCCGTCGACCGGGCCGAAGGCGACGCCCGTGGCGGCTCCGACGCCCGTGGCGACGGCGACAGCGACAGCGAAGGCCGAGCCTGCTCCGACGGCAGGGCCGCACACGACGCCCGTACCGAAGGCGACGCCGCCCCGGCCAAAGACGCCGCGCCCCGAACTCGACCGTACGGCTTCCGTCCTTCTGCTCGACCTCGCGGAACGGGCTCCCGAGTTCGACCTCTCCGAGGACGACATCCAAGCCCTCACCCCCGCCGTCGCCGCCTGGCTCGAACGCAAGGCCACCCCCGCCGCCATCAGGCGCGCGCTCACGACGGACCTGCCCGTCCCCCTGAAGTACCCGGTGAAGTTCCTGGAGAGTCGGCTGACCAAACGGCTCCCGCCGCCCCTCCCGCCCACCGACCGGCCCCCGCTCTACGACCCGCTGCAGAACTGTGACGGCTGCGACCGCGCGTTCAGGGCACCCGAACCCGGCAACTGCGCCGAGTGCTGCCGGGAGCTCGCCGCTACGGCGTGACCGCCGCGTCCGGCGCTCGCAGCCACCCACCGGCCCGGGCGGTCTCACCTGCCGTACGCAGGAGTTGGGCCACGACGGGCCGCGCGCCCCGCCCCCGCGTCAGCAGGTGCAGCTCGATGGCGGCTCCCCCGGCCAGCGGCCTCCACACCAGCCCTGCGGGCAGGCTCGACGCGGCCGACCGGCCGACGACGGAGACGGCGTCACCGCGCGCCACGGGGGTGTGTCCGGCGTCGAACGACAGCGGGCGCAGCATCAGTGCCGGGCTGACGCCCACCCGCTCCAGGATGCCGATGATCGCGTCGTAGTGGCCGGGGTTGGCCTCGCGCGGGTGAACGAGGAGGGTTTCGGCGGCGAGGGCGGTGGGGTCGACGACGGAGAGGGCGGCGAGGCGGTGCCCGGCGGCCATGAGGACTCCCTGCGGCTCCAGCCGTACGAGCGTCCGCACGAGCTCGGGCGTGGGCGGCGGGCAGCGGACGAGGCCCGCGTCGAGGGTGCCGTCGGCGACACCGGTGAGGATCTCGGCGGTGGGGAGGAGCCGGGTGGTGGCGGTGAGGCCCGGCAGCCGTTCGGCCAGGGCGGCGAGGAGGGCGGGGGCCGTCTCGTAACTCGTACTCGTGCTGTACCCGAAGGTCAGCGTGCCGTGCTCGCCCCCGGCGAAGCCCCGTACGTCGCGCCAGAGCCGGTCAGCGTCCTCGCACAGGGCGGCGCCCCGCTCCATCAACACCCGTCCGGCTTCGGTCGGTTCGACGGAGTGGGTGGTGCGGTCGAGGAGCTGGACGCCCAACTCCTTCTCCAGTTCGCGTATCTGCCGGCTGAGGGCGGGCTGGGCGATGTGGAGGCGCTCGGCGGCGCGGGTGAAGTTGCGTTCCCCGGCCACGGCCAGGAAGTAGCGCAGGCGCCGCAGTTCTGACATGCGCAGCAGCATACGAGGTGGGCGATCCGCGCCGACCAGCGGTGATGCCGGTCGGTTCTGGACCGATCGAGAACAGGTCTTTCCCTCCCCGGGCCTCCTCTTCCTAACCTTCAGGAGTCAGAGCACAGAAGCCTCAGGAAGGGCCCCCGTGATCATGGAAACCACCCCCACCCCCACCCCCAAGGACGTCGTCCTCGACTACATGCGCACGCTCGTCGCGGGTGACATGGACCGGCTGCGCACGTTCTTCGACGCCGACGTCACCTGGACGCTCGCCGGGGACCTGCCGGCGTTGGGCACGTGGACCGGGCCGGACGAGATCTTCGACGAGTTCGTGGCGCAGATGACCGCCCGGCTGGTGCCGGAGTCGGTGGAGATCGAGTTCGAGGGTGTGATCGCGGAGGGCGAGCGGGTCCTGGCGGAGTGGAACACGCGGGGGCTGACCCGGAAGGGGGCCAGGTACGACCAGCACTGCCTGGCCGTGTTCACGGTTCGGGGCGGCCGCATCGCCTCCGTCCGCGAGCACTTCGACACGCTGCACGCGCAGACCGTCTTCTTCGCGTGAGGAAGGGGAATCCGATGAGAGCAGTGACCCCCACGACCGATGGCCTGGTCCTCCTGGGCGAGGCACCGGAGCCCGACCCCGCTGCCGACGAAACGCTGATCGCGGTGGAGGCGTACTCCGTCAACCGGGGCGAGACGTTCCAGCTCGACGGGCAGCTGGACCGGCGGTGGGCGGGCTGGCGGCCGGGCAAGGACGTCGCGGGCACGGTCGTACGGGCAGCGGCCGACGGTACGGGCCCGGCGGCGGGCACCCGGGTGGTGGCGCACCCGCCCGCGTACGGCTGGGCCGAGCGCGTCGCGGTCCCCGTCCACAGCGTGGCCGAACTCCCGGACAGCGTCGACACGGTGACGGCGGCCGCGCTCCCCCTGGCGGGCATCACCGCGCTGCGCCTGCTCCGGGCGGCGGGCCCGGTGGCGGGGAAGCGGCTGCTGATCACCGGGGCGAGCGGGGGCGTCGGCCACTACGTCACGGAACTGGCGGCGTCGTCGGGCGCGGCCGTGACGGCGGTCAGCGCGACGCCGGAACGGGGCGCCCGGCTGCTGGACCTCGGCGCTTTCGCCGTCGTGACGTCACCGGAGGAGGCGCGGGGCCCGTACGACATCGTCCTGGAGTCGGTGGGCGGAGACTCCCTGCCCGCCGCCCTGTCCCGGCTCGCCCCGGGCGGGCTGCTGGTCTGGTTCGGACAGGCGAGCCGCACCCCGGTGACGCTCGACTTCTTCGACTTCTTCAAGGGCCCGGCCCAGGCCCGTATCGCCCACTTCGACTACACCCGCGCGGACACCACGTACGCCGACGACCTCGCCACGCTGGTCCGGCTGGTGGCGGGCGGGCGGCTGCACCCGGAGATCGGCTCGGTGCGGGACTGGTCCCGGACGGCCGAGGTCATCGCGGACATCCGGGGGCGGCGGGTGCGGGGCAACGCGGTACTGACGGTGGGGTGAGGGTGCGCGCCTTCGAGCAGCAGGACCGGGCCGGGCGCGGCCAGGAACGCTCCGGATGCCGGGACCGGAGCGGCCAGGAACGCTCCGGATGCCGGGACCGGAGCGGCCAGGAACGCTCCGGATGCCGGGACCGGAGGACATGGAACACCCCTGTCCGTGTCACAGGGCGTCGGGCTGTCTCGTCCTAAGGGATGTACCCACCGACGAGCACGGAGGAGCACACCATGAACGCGCGACTGAACTACTTCGCCGACCCCACCGCCGCCAAGGCCCTCAAGCACCTCATGGCCGCGGGCCAGGCGCTCAAGGAGTCGCCGGTGGCGGCCGCGACGCAGGAGCTGGTGGCGCTGCGGGTGAGTCAGATCAATGGCTGCGCCATGTGCATCGACATGCACACCAAGGAGGCCACCGCCGCCGGTGAGACCCCGGTGCGGCTGCACCTGGTGGCGGCGTGGCGCGAGGCCACCGTCTTCACCGAGGCCGAGCGTGCCGCGCTGGAGCTGGCGGAGCAGGGGACCAGGGTCGCGGACGCGGCCGACGGGGTCAGCGACGAGGTGTGGGCGCGGGCCGCGAAGCACTACGACGAGGAGCAGCTCACCGCCCTGGCGTTGATGATCTCCTTCATGAACGCGGCGAACCGGCTGAACATCATCGCCCAGCAGCCGGCCGGCGACTACAAGGCAGGACAGTTCCACTGAGTGGACGCAGATGACCCCGCACCGGCAACGGCCGGTGCGGCGGAAGACATCGAGGGAGATACGGCGTGAACAAGGTCGGAGAGTTCGAGGAGCTGCGCCCCCTGCTGTTCTCGATCGCCTACCGGATCCTGGGCAGCGTGAGCGAGGCCGAGGACGCGGTGCAGGAGACATGGCTGCGCTTCGACGGCTCGGCGACCTCTCCCACGTCGGTCAAGGCGTTTCTGTCCACCACGGTGACGCGGATCTCGATCGATGTGCTGCGCTCCGCCCGGGTGCGGCGGGAGGAGTACGTGGGCCCGTGGTTTCCCGAGCCGCTGCTGAGCGACCCGTATCAGGATCCGGCGCGCTCGGCGGAGCTGGCCGACTCGGTCTCGATGGCCGCGTTGCTGCTGCTGGAGCGCCTCAGCCCGCTGGAACGGTCGGTGTTCGTGCTGCGGGAGGTGTTCGGCTTCGGGTTCGACGACATCGCCTCGACGGTGGGGCGTTCGGAGGCGGCGTGCCGGCAGCTGCTCGTACGGGCGCGGCGGCACATGGAGGCCGGGCGGCCACGGTTCGAAGCGGACCGTCGGGAGCGTGAGGAGCTGGCGAGTCGGTTCTTCGACGCCCTCCGCGAGGGCGACGTCGTCGGCCTGCGGGATCTGCTGGCCGCCGATGTACAGATGGTCGGGGACAGCGGCGGCAAGGCTCCGCAGCTGGCCAGGGCCGTCGTAGGCGCCGAGAACGTGGCCCGGCTGCTGGCGTCCGTCTACCCGCTGCTGACCCGGATCTCCGTGACGTTCGAGCCGCACCAGGTCAACGCGCAGCCCGGTGCCGTGTTCCGGGACAGGGACGGCAGGATCCTCCACACCCTGGCCCTCGACGTGCTCGACGGGCAGATCCAGGCCATCCGCTCGGTGTCCAACCCCGACAAGCTCGGCCATCTCGGCCAGGTTGCCGACGCCTGGAGCATCAATGCCGAGGTGAAAGAGGCCCGCCGGCAGATGAAGTGACCGCCGGGCCGGTCCGACCTGCCACTCCGGGGCGGTCCGGGCATGACGGTCTCCCGGGCCACTCCGGGGCGGTCCGGGCATGACGGTCTCCCGGGGCCGGAAGCGCAGAATCCGTCCCATGTTGCATGATCATGCGAGGTGATGCATAATCTTCCTATGTCTAAGGTCCTCACCTCCCTGCCCACCGGCGAGCGCGTCGGCATCGCCTTCTCGGGCGGCCTCGACACCTCGGTCGCGGTCGCGTGGATGCGCGACAAGGGCGCTGTCCCGTGCACCTACACCGCCGACATCGGCCAGTACGACGAGCCCGACATCGCCTCCGTGCCCGGCCGCGCCAAGGCCTACGGCGCCGAGCTCGCGCGTCTGGTCGACTGCCGTGCGGCGCTCGTCGAGGAGGGGCTGGCCGCGCTCACCTGCGGGGCGTTCCACATCCGCTCGGGCGGGCGGGCGTACTTCAACACCACGCCGCTCGGCCGCGCCGTCACCGGCACGCTCCTGGTGCGGGCGATGCTCGAGGACGACGTACAGATCTGGGGCGACGGCTCCACGTACAAGGGCAACGACATCGAGCGGTTCTACCGCTACGGCCTGCTCGCCAACCCGCACCTGCGGATCTACAAGCCCTGGCTCGACGCGGACTTCGTGACCGAGCTCGGCGGCCGCAAGGAGATGTCGGAGTGGCTGGTCGCCCATGACCTGCCGTACCGCGACAGCACGGAGAAGGCGTACTCCACCGACGCCAACATCTGGGGCGCCACCCACGAGGCGAAGACCCTGGAGCACCTGAACACCGGTGTGGAGACCGTCGACCCGATCATGGGCGTGAAGTTCTGGGACCCGTCGGTCGAGATCGAGACCGAGGACGTCACGATCGGCTTCGACCAGGGCCGCCCGGTGACGATCAACGGCGAGAAGTTCGACTCCGCCGTCGACCTGGTGATGAAGGCGAACACCATCGGTGGCCGTCACGGCATGGGCATGTCGGACCAGATCGAGAACCGGATCATCGAGGCCAAGAGCCGCGGCATCTACGAGGCCCCCGGCATGGCCCTGCTGCACGCCGCGTACGAGCGCCTGGTCAACGCGATCCACAACGAGGACACCCTCGCCCAGTACCACAACGAGGGCCGGCGCCTGGGCCGTCTGATGTACGAGGGCCGCTGGCTGGACCCGCAGGCGCTCATGGTGCGTGAGTCGATCCAGCGCTGGGTCGGCACCGCCGTCACCGGCGAGGTGACGCTGCGGCTGCGGCGCGGCGAGGACTACTCGATCCTCGACACCACGGGCCCGGCGTTCAGCTACCACCCGGACAAGCTGTCCATGGAGCGCACCGAGGACTCCGCGTTCGGCCCGGTCGACCGGATCGGCCAGCTCACGATGCGCAACCTCGACATCGCCGACTCCCGCGCCAAGCTGGAGCAGTACGCGGGCCTCGGCCTGATCGGCACCGCCAACCCGGCCATCGGCGCGGCCCAGGCCGCCGCGACCGGCCTGATCGGCTCCCTGCCCGAGGGCGGCGCCCAGGCCATCGCCTCCCGCGGCGAGGTCTCCGAGGCCGACGAGATGCTGGACCGCGCCGCGATGGAGTCCGGCACGGACTAGGTACAGCGAGCGGAAGGCCGGCCCGGCGCCCTGTGCGCCGGGCCGGCCTTTTCGTTGCGCGCTACCGGCTGTCCGGCCAGCGCACGTCGACGTAGTCGCCGGACGCGGCGCTTCCCGTGGTGTCCCACCGGGGACTTCGAGCGAAGGGCGACGACCTCGGCCCTCCGCGGTCTCCTCATCGCGTGTGGCACCGCGCGCACCGTACGAACCCGGCCGGCACGGGTGGTCGCGGGCCTCAGGCCCCGGCCTGAAGGCGCAGGCCCGTCAGAGTCAGCTCCAGCGCGGCGAGGAACTGCTCCTTGTCGTCGTGTCCGTCGAACTCGTCGACGACGTCATGCATGAACGGAAACTCCTCGGCGTCGAGCTCACGCCACATCTGGGCGTAGCGGCCGAGGAACTCCTCGCGGCCCACCGAGCCGTCGAGCACCTCCTCGGGCGGCTCCTGCCCCAGGTCGGCGGCGCTCCCGACCACCACACCGACGACCGCCGACACGGCATGGAACCGCTGCCGCGGAGTGAGGTCGAGCCGAAGCGTCTGCTGTCCCAGCTGCTCGTAGAGCCGCAACGCGTTGCCCCACTCGGCGATGTTGCGCATGAAGTGCGCACCCAGCCACGGCCGGTCCACGATCGCGTCGAACAGCGCGACGGCCATCAAGCGCAGGTCATCGATCGGGTCGTCGCTCCTGGCCTGCCCTTCGACCGCGGTCAGCACCCCGCCGAGCACATGGTCGATGGCGCGTTCGAGCAGCTCGTCCTTGCCCGAGACGTACCAGTAGATGCTGCCGACGCCGGTACCGAGCCGGGCCGCGAGGGCGCGGAGGGTCAGCGCCTGCTCGCCCGCCTCGTCGAGCAACGCCACGGCCGCGGTGAGAACGGCCTCGATGGAGTGCGAGGCACGTTGACGCCCCCGGGAAGGACGATCGGCGGGTCGTGGTCGCGGGCCTGTCATGCCACTCATCCAATCACAGCTTGCGCATTTATCGAACCACGTTCTATGGTCGAACCACGTTCCATTGTCGAACGTCGTTCGATGTTCGGCAACGTTCCGAGAGGAGGCCCGCCATGACCACGACCACGTCTTCCACCGAGCCCGCCGCATCGCGTACCTATCCGTCCCTGCGCGCCGCATGGATTCCCCTGGCCGCGCTCTGCCTGGCCTTCTTCGTCGAGATGGTCGACAACACACTGCTCTCGATCGCGCTGCCCACGATCGGCCGGGACCTCGGCAGCGGCACGACCTCGCTGCAGTGGGTCACCGGCGCGTACTCACTGACGTTCGGCGGGCTGCTGCTGACGGCAGGATCGATGGCCGACCGGCTCGGGCGCCGACGTGTACTGCTGGTCGGCCTGGCGGTGTTCGGCCTGCTGAGCCTGGGCGTCGTCGCGGTCAGCACCGCAGGGGAGCTCATCACCTTGCGGGCCGGCCTCGGCATAGCCGCAGCGGCGATGGCCCCCATCACCAACGCACTGGTCTTCCGGCTGTTCGACGACCAGGCGCTACGGATGCGCGCGATGACCCTGATGATCGTCGTCGGCATGTCCGGCTTCATCCTCGGCCCGCTGCTGGGCGGCACCGCCCTGGCCCACGTGTCGTGGCAGTGGCTCCTGATCGCCAACGCCCCGATCGCCCTGATCGCCGCCACCGGCGTGCGTCTCGGTGTCCCGGCCGACCGGCCGCAGGACCTGACCCGGGACAAGCTCGATCTGCCGGGCGCCGCGCTGAGCGTCATCACCATCGGCCTCGCCTGCTACGTGCTGACGAGCGGCGTCGAGCACGGCTGGCTCTCCGCGATCACTCTCACCTCGCTGCTCGGCGCCATCGCCGCGGGCATCGCGTTCGTGCTGCACGAGCGCCGCAGCCCCTCGCCCATGCTGGACCTGCGCCTCTTCTCCAGCGGCACCGTCCGCGGCGCCGCCATCGCGCAGATCGGCACGGCCATCGCGATGGCCGCCGTGATGTTCGGGCTGATCCTCCACTTCCAGTACGCCTACGGATGGAGCCCCGTCCGGGCCGGACTGGCGAACCTGCCGCTCATCCTGACCATGATCGCCGCGACCCCCCTGTCCGAGTGGCTCGTGAAGAAGTTCGGCCACCGCATCGCCTGCCTGGTCGGCGCGGCCTGCATGGCCGGCTCGCTGGCCGGTCTGTCCTGGGGCGTCGACCACGGGTATGCCGTGATCGCGGCCTGCATGGTCCTGATGACCGTCGGCCTGCGCACCGTCATGACGATCTGCGCCATCGCGCTTGTCGAGGCGATGCCCGCCAACCGCACCTCGATCGGCACGGCGCTCAACGACACCGCCCAGGAGGTCGGAAGCAGCATCGGCACCGCCGTGGTCGGCACCCTGATCGCCGCGCTGGTCACGACACAGCTGCCCGCAGGAACCTGGAGCGACGCTCTGGTGGCGTCGTTCTTCCACGGCGAGCGGATCACCTACGCCGTGCTGGCGGTCGTCGTCGGCCTGGTCACGGCAGGCGGTGCACTCACCCTCACCAACTCCCACGCCACCGAAGAACACGCCTAGGACGTCCGCAGCAGGGTCGAAGGGCGGGCCGGGCTCCGTCCCCCACGTGACCGAGCCCACCCCCCACTCCGTTCGAACTCACGTCGAACTCCCGCAACAATGAACCCGTGATCACTTCGCCGACACGGAGCACGAACCGACGCGCCGAGCCCGCCGCGACGCCGTACGTCGACCTCTCCCGCGCGGAGTGGAGCGCCCTGCGCGACAAGACGCCGCTGCCGCTGACCGCCGACGAGGTGGAGCGGCTGCGGGGGCTCGGGGACGTCATCGACCTCGACGAGGTGCGGGACGTCTACCTGCCGCTCTCACGCCTCCTGAATCTGTACGTCCAGGCCACCTCCGGCCTCCGCGGCGCACTGAACACCTTCCTCGGCGACGCGGGCAACGGGCACGGCGAACAGCGCGGGACGCCGTTCGTCATAGGGGTCGCGGGCAGTGTCGCGGTGGGCAAGTCCACCAGCGCCCGCATCCTCCAGGCGCTGCTTGCCCGCTGGCCGGAGCACCCGCGGGTGGAGCTGGTGACCACGGACGGGTTCCTGCTGCCGATGAAGGAGCTCCACGCGCGCGGCCTGATGTCGCGCAAGGGCTTCCCGGAGTCGTACGACCGGCGCGCCCTGACCCGCTTCGTCGCCGACATCAAGGCGGGCAAGGACGAGGTGACGGCCCCCGTCTACTCGCACCTGATCTACGACATCGTGCCGGGCGAGCGGCTCACCGTACGGCGGCCGGACATCCTCATCGTCGAGGGGCTGAACGTGCTGCAGCCCGCACTGCCCGGCAAGGACGGCCGGACCAGGGTCGGGCTCGCGGACTACTTCGACTTCAGCGTGTACGTGGACGCGCGGCCCGAGGACATCGAGACCTGGTACCTCAACCGCTTCCGCAAGCTGCGCGCCACCGCGTTCCAGGACCCGTCCTCGTACTTCCGCAAGTACACGCAGGTCTCCGAGGCGGAGGCGATGGAGTACGCCGCCACGATGTGGCGGACCATCAACAAGCCCAACCTGGTGGAGAATGTGGCGCCGACCCGTGGCCGTGCCACGCTGGTGCTGCGCAAGGGCCCCGACCACAAGGTCCAGCGGCTGTCCCTGCGCAAGCTCTGACTCCGGAAAGGGTGCACCGTGCTGCATCTACGCCTGATCGTCCCGGCCGACCGCACGGGCGAGGTGACGGACCTGCTGGAGGGGACCGTCGGCACCGCCCATCTCGCGGTGCTGCCGGGAGTCGCGCGCGACCCGGTCGGTGACGTGGTGCTGTGCGACGTGGCGCGCGAGGCGGGCGACGAGCTGATCGGGGCGCTGCGGCAGCTCGGGGTCGCTGAGTACGGGGCGATCACCGTCGAGAACATGGACCTGACGCTCTCCGCCCGGGCCGACCGGGCCGAGGAGGAGGCGCCGGGCGAGGGCGCGGACGCGGTGCTGTGGGAGGAGCTGACGGACGTCACCCACGAGGAGTCGACGTTCAGCATCACCTATGTGGCGTTCCTCGCGGTCGCGACGATGCTCGCCGCCTGCGGTGTGATGCTCGACAACGCGATCCTGATCGTGGGCGCGATGGCGGTGGGCCCGGAGTTCGGGCCGCTGGCCGGGATCTCCACGGCCCTGGTGCAGCGCGCCCCGCGCCTGGTGTGGCGGTCCCTGTGGGCGCTGGTCGGCGGTTTCGCCGTGGCCATGGTGCTGACGGCCGGCTTCGCCTGGCTGATGGACGCCCTCGGCCTGTTCAACGCCTCGATGATCGAGGCACCCCGGCCGAACACGGCATTCGTCTGGCAGCCGGACTGGATGTCCTTCGTGGTGGCCCTTCTCGCAGGCATCGCCGGGACGCTCTCGCTCACCTCGGCGAAGTCCGGCGCCCTCATCGGTGTCGCGATCTCTGTGACGACGGTGCCGGCCGCGGCCAACGCGGCGGTGGCGTTCAGCTACAACGACTTCAACCAGATGACGGGATCCATCCAGCAGCTGCTGGCGAACCTCGGCGGGATCGTCCTGGCGGGGACGCTGACGCTGCTGAGCCAGAAGGCCCTGTGGCGGACGGCCATCCACCGTCAGCGGGCCCGTGCGAAGCCGCCGGCGGCGGACGCGCAGGGCGACCGGTAGGAAGGTCCCGGCTCCGGGCCCGCTGACGGGTGACGGTCCGGCAGTGCCGGAGCTCGAAGGCTGCCGCACAGTGCACATGCGGGAACCGCCCTGTCCGTGCAACGGTTCCGGGCATGACCGATGCCCGGGAAGTGACGTGCCGCGCCGCGGGGAAGCGCACCCTGTGGTGGCTCGTCGCGCTCGGCGTGGCCGGGGCGGGACTGACCGCGGTGCGGTCCACACCCCCGTCATCGCGTACGGCTCCGCCGGGCGCTTTCCTGCCGTGACCTGGATCCTGTGCGTGCTGCTGCTAGCGGGCGCGGGCCTGGCCGCGTGGTTCGTGCCCATCGACGCGCTGGAGCGCGACCGCCGGACGACGGACGCCGTACGGGCCCGGCCGTGAGGCCGGGCCCGTACGGAAACCAAGGGCAGGTCAGCCCAGTGCGGACTTCACCACATCGGCCAGCCGTCCGGCCACCGCGCGGGCCTGCTCGATGTCGGCGGCCTCGACCATGACCCGTACCAGCGGCTCCGTACCCGACTGGCGCAGCAGCACCCGGCCGGTGGCACCCAGTTCGCGCTCGGCCTCGGCGACGGCCGCGGCCAGCTCCGGGGAGGTGCTCACGCGGGACTTGTCGACGTCCGGGACGTTGACGAGGACCTGCGGAAGGCGCTCCATCACACCGGCCAGCTCGGCGAGCGAGCGGCCCGTGGCGGCGACGCGGGCCGCCAGCATCAGGCCGGTCAGCGTGCCGTCGCCGGTCGTGGCGTGGTCCAGGACGATGACGTGTCCGGACTGCTCGCCGCCGAGCGCGTAGCCCTCGGCCTTCATCGACTCCAGGACGTAGCGGTCGCCCACGGCCGTCTGGACGAGCTGGATGCCCTCGCGCTCCATGGCGATCTTGAAGCCGAGGTTCGACATCACGGTGCCGACCACGGTGTCCTTGCGCAGCTGGCCGGCCTCGCGCATCGCGAGGGCCAGCACGGCCAGGATCTGGTCGCCGTCGATCTCCTCGCCCGCGGCGTCGACCGCGAGGCAGCGGTCGGCGTCGCCGTCGTGCGCGATGCCGAGGTCGGCCCCGTGCTCGACGACGGCGGCGCGCAGCAGCGACAGGTGCGTGGAGCCGCAGCCGTCGTTGATGTTCAGGCCGTCCGGCTCGGCACCGATCGTGATGACCTCGGCCCCTGCCCGGGCGAACGCCTCGGGCGAGACGTGGGCCGCGGCGCCGTGCGCCTCGTCCAGGACGACCTTCAGGCCGTCGAGGCGGTTGGGGAGCACTCCGATGAGGTGGGCGACGTACCGGTCGAAGCCCTCGGCGTAGTCGCTGATCCGGCCCACTCCGGCACCGGTGGGACGGGCCCACGGCTCGCCCGTGCGGTGCTGCTCGTAGACCGTCTCGATGCGGTCCTCCAGCTCGTCGGCGAGCTTGTGGCCGCCGCGGGCGAAGAACTTGACACCGTTGTCCGGCATGGCGTTGTGGCTGGCGGAGAGCATCACACCGATGTCGGCGCCCAGGGAGCCGGTGAGGTAGGCCACGGCCGGGGTCGGCAGCACGCCGACGCGCAGGACGTCGACGCCCGCGCTGGCCAGGCCGGCCACCACGGCCGCCTCCAGGAACTCTCCGGAGGCGCGGGGGTCGCGGCCGACCACGGCCGTCGGCCGATGGCCCTCGAAGGTGCCTGCCTCGGCCAGTACGTGTGCCGCCGCGACCGAGAGACCGAGCGCGAGCTCGGCCGTCAGGTCCGCATTGGCGACACCGCGCACGCCGTCCGTGCCGAAGAGTCGTCCCACTGGTGTCCTCCGAAGGTGCTCCGAAACGCAAAAAAATCAGACTAAGCAAGCAACAAGCACATCAAGCCTATGAACGCCTTATGCCGTTATATGCCCGAGGCTGTCAATAAACGAACGCCCCGGCAGCACGAGGTGTGCCGCCGGGGCGAACGAGTAACGCGGTTGAGCAGGCGGTTTAGCGCTTGCTGTACTGCGGGGCCTTACGGGCCTTCTTCAGACCGGCCTTCTTGCGCTCGACCGCACGGTCGTCGCGGGAGAGGAAGCCGGCCTTCTTCAGCGTGGCGCGGTTGTTGTCCACGTCCGCCTCGTTCAGCGAGCGGGCCACACCGAGGCGCAGGGCACCGGCCTGACCGGAGACACCGCCACCCGAGATGCGGGCCACGACGTCGTAGCGACCGTCGAGCTCGAGAATCTTGAAGGGCTCGTTGACTTCCTGCTGGTGCACCTTGTTGGGGAAGTAGTCCTCAAGGGTGCGACCGTTGATCTTCCACTTGCCGGTGCCCGGGACGATCCGGACGCGGGCGATGGCGTTCTTGCGACGACCCAGGCCGGCCGCCGGCTGCGGGTCGCCGAAGCGGCCCGCGAGCGACTCGGAGGTGTACTCACCCTCGACGGGGACCTCCGACTCGAAGGTGGTCACCTCGGCGAAGGTCTCTTCGCCCTCGGTGACCTCGGTGCCCTCGACGGGCGTCTCTGCAGTGGTCTCGGCCACGATTCTCCTCAGATCTTTCTTTACGTCTTTGGGGGGAGGCCGGAACTACTGCGCGACCTGGGTGATCTCGAACGGGACCGGCTGCTGCGCAGCGTGCGGGTGCTGGTCACCCGCGTAGACCTTCAGCTTCGAAATCATCTGACGGCCCAGGGTGTTCTTGGGGATCATGCCCTTGATGGCCTTCTCGACGGCCTTCTCGGGGTTCTTCGCGAGCAGCTCGTCGTAACGAACCGAGCGGAGACCACCCGGGAAGCCGGAGTGGCGGTACGCCATCTTCTGGGTCTTCTTGTTGCCGGACAGGTGAACCTTGTCGGCGTTGATGATGATGACGAAGTCGCCCATGTCCATGTGGGGGGCGTAGATCGCCTTGTGCTTGCCTCGGAGGAGGTTCGCAGCCGTGGTGGCCAGACGGCCCAGGACGATGTCCTCGGCGTCGATGATGTGCCACTGGCGAGTGACATCGCCGGGCTTGGGGCTGTACGTACGCACCTTGTCGCCTTCGCTTCTTCAGTGGATGGGGTCCAGACACATGGCACCTCTGAAGCGATATGCAGCTGGGGCTTCACAATGCCGGGGACGCTGCCCGTATGCGAGCCACTGGTAACTGCTCCAGAGAACCTACGTAAGGGCCCTTCGCGTGAGAACGACGAAGCCAATACGTATAACAGGTCCCGACACTACCCGCCTGGCCCCGGACGGGTCAAAACGGGTCGTCCGTGGTGCGGGGTTCCGTCCTCAAGCGCCGGACGGGCTGGTTGGTGCGGGTGCTCCGCGTTGCTGATGCGCCTTACCCCGGTGGGTGCGGGTCCGGGGTCCCTCCGGGGCGTCTCCTCGGACGACGAACGTTCGGCGGGTACGCAGCGGACCCGGGTCGGTGTTCGTCGTCCTGCGGGGACTC